>JBGVOA010000424.1:0-2277 GCA_045126095.1 Christensenellales bacterium
CGTTCCCCGACCAGGGTCTCCCAGCCCTTGTCCGCCTTGGCAATGAAACCGGAGGCGCGGGCTACATCTGCAGCATGACGGATGCCATTTTCGTCGCGCCCGCCGATGATGCCCACGTTCTCATAAATGGTCTTGGAATACAGGAAGGGCTCCTGCAGGATCAGGCCCACATGGCTGCGCAGATGGCTGCGGTCGATGTTCCTGATGTTCACGCCGCCGATGGTAATCCGACCGGAAGTCGGTTCATACAGCCGCTGAAGCAGATACATCATCGTGGACTTACCACTGCCCGTGCCGCCCAGGACCGCCGCGGTGGAACCTGCCGGAATGGTGAAGCTCACGTCCTTGAGGACGGGGGTCTTGTCATGGCTGAAGGACACGTTGCGGAACTCCACCGCGCCCTTGATGCGGTCGTGATCCACCGCGTCAGGCGCATCAACGATGTCCGCCCTGGACAGTTCCAGCTCCATGACCTTGTTGGAGCAAGTAATGAAACGCTGCCAGTCATTGAGCAGGTTGCCCAGATTGCGCATGGGCACGGACAGCGCCCAGGAAAGGCTGGTGAAGACGGTCAGGTCGCCAGCGGTCATTTCGCCCTGGATCATCAGGAAGCCGCCGAAGAAGACAGTGATGAGGGTCATGGCGTTGGCGAGGATCTCAATAAAGGGGAAGAAGGTCAACCAGCGCTTGTTGATTGCCAGATGAGCGTCACGGAAGGCAGAGGATCGCTTGTCAAAGGCGTCCTTCTCATATTCCTCGCGGGCAAAGGCCTTGATGACGCGGTTGGCGGCGATGTTCTCCTGGGCCGCGGCGTTCATCTCGCTCTGACGCTCACGCATGGCCATGAACAGCTTGCGGGAGCCCTTTGAATACACCTTGGTGATCAGCATCAGCACGGGTGTAACGCACACCAGCGCCAGCGCAAGCTTCCAGTTGATCCAGAACAGGTAGATGGACGTGGACAGGAACATGACCACGCTGTCAATGGCAGAGTAGTCAATATAGGAAAGGAAATGACGGCACCAGTCCGTATCGGCGGACATACGGGTCATCAGATCGCCGGTGCGGTGACGGTCAAAGAAGCGGGTGTCCTGATACTGCAGACGGGTGAACATCCGCACGCGCAGGTTATAAATGACGTTCTGGCTGGTTTTTTCCAGCGTGATGATCATGAAATAGCGGGTCGCTTCATGGATTACCTTCACTGCCAGCATGGCAAAAAGGATACCCAGCAGCGGTTCGGGGTTCTGGGCGATGATGACATCGTCCACCAGTCGCTTTTGCAGCGTGGGATTGATCAGCAATCCCACAGAGGTGATGGCGCTGATACACAGGGCCAGGACGTGCCATTTGCGGTACTTCCTGTCCATCAACCCAAACAGCCATTTGATGTTTTCCACGGTGCTCTTCCCTCCTGTGTGTTCCGGTTCGCAGCCGGTGTCGAACGTCGTGAGCCACATAAATTCGAGGACAGTATAGCACGGAATCGTTGCGCAAGCAACAGCCGAATCGATTTTTTTCCAGTCTTTTTAGACATATCACTCGTTATCTAATTCAGACTTTTTTTCTCTTGCAAAAACTTCTATTTTTTGTTATAATATGCAAACAAACGTTCCGAAAGCAGGTGGCCCATGATCCTCCAAACCGGTCTTCGCACGGACATCCCAGCCTTCTACACGCCCTGGTTCCTCCGCCGGCTGGAGGAGGGTTTTGTGCTGGCCCGCAACCCCTACAATCCCCATCAAATTACCCGCTACCGCCTCTCGCCGGACGTGGTGGATTGCATCGGCTTTTGCACCAAGAATCCCGCGCCCATGCTGCCCCATCTGGACAAGCTGGCGGCCTTCGGGCAGATGTGGTTCGTGACCATCACCCCCTACGGCGCGGACATCGAGCCCCATGTGCCGCTCAAAGAGCAGGTCATGACAGATTTCCGCCGATTGAGCGACCGCCTGGGGCCTCATGCCGTTGCCTGGCGGTATGACCCCATCCTGCTGACGGATGTGTACACCGTGGACCGGCATCTGTCGGATTTTGCCTCCATGTGCGCCATCCTGGAGGGCGCAACCGACACCTGTGTCATCTCCTTCATCGACCTGTATGAGAAGGTGAAGCGCAACTTCCCCCAGGTGAAGGCCGTCCCCCGGGAGGATCAGCTTCTGCTGGGCCGGGAGATGCAGCGCATCGCCGCCAGCCACGGCATGCGTCTGGTCAGCTGCTGCGAGGGCGACGAGCTGGCCCCCTTTGGTGTGGATTGCTCCGGCTGCATGACACTTT
>JBGVOA010000425.1:0-2913 GCA_045126095.1 Christensenellales bacterium
AAGCCGCTTTCGTACTATTACGATCTGGCGGACTTCACCGAGTTCAACCGCGTGTATCCGCAGCGGCTGGCGGCATTCCGCGATTTCCTGGGAAAAAACGGGCTGACGGAGGCGATGAAGGCATGAAGGCAACGCTGACCGTCCTCCGGGAGATCCTGACCCACCTGCCGCGCACCATCCGCCTGGCGCTCTACGAGAATCGCTCCCGGCGCTCGCAGCTGCTGCTGGGCCGCGTGTGGGACTTCCTCAACCCGCTGTTTCAGATTCTCATCTACTGGTTCGTGTTCTCCGTGGGCCTGAAAACGGAAACGCGCAACGGCTTTCCCTACGCCATCTGGCTGATGTGCGGCATGATGCCCTGGCTGGCCATGAACGCCTCTTCGGTCAATGCCGCCAACGCCATCCAGGCCAATGCGCACGTCCTCAAAAACGTGAGCATACCCGTGACCATCATGCCCATGAAGGCCATCGTCCGCGCGTATTACGAGCATCTGTGGACGATGGGCATTCTGGTGGTGACGCTCCTGTGCACCGGCGCCTGGCCGACGCTGCACTGGCTGGAGCTGGCGTATTACCTGCTGGCCTCCTGGATGTTCCTGACGGGCTTCGGGCTCATCACCAGCAGCCTGAGCGCGGTCTGGCGGGATTTCTTCGAGTTCCTCAACCCCATCATGCGCCTGCTGTTCTACATTTCCAGCGTCGTCTGGCCTCTGGAGAGCCTGCCGGAGAACCTGCAGGTCATCATGTTCCTCAACCCCTTCGCGTACATCGTCGAGGGGTATCGCAGGTGCCTGCTTTATGGCGAGGGCTTCTGGGCCGGTTGGCAGCAGGGGCTGTACTTCTGGGGGCTGACGGCGGGGCTGCTCATCCTGGGCAGCATGCTGCACATGCGTTTGCGTAAGCGATTCATTGATCAGCTGTAAGAAACCTGATGAAAGGAGGGGAGTCCCATGGCGAAGGACGTGATCGTCCGGTGCGAAAACCTGACGAAGACCTACGACCTGTATACCGGCGAGGGCGCGCGCATTCTGGCGCTGCTGGGGCTTCCTGCCAAAGGGATGCATTACAGCGCGCTGGACGGCGTGACGCAGGATTTTCTCCGCGGCGAGATCGTGGGCCTGGCGGGCCTGAACGGCTCGGGCAAGTCCACCCTGGCGAAGATCATCGCGGGCATTACCCATCCCACCTCCGGCTCCTGCCAGGTGCGGGGCACAGTCAACATGCTCGCGGCCAATGTCGGCATGAACGAGCAGCTCACCGGTCGGGAAAACATCCACTATAAATGCATGCTTATGGGGCTGACGAAAAAGCAGATCGCCCGGGTGGAGGATTCCATCATCGACTTTGCGGAGGTCGGCGTGTACATTGACCAGCCGCTGCGGACGTACTCCTCCGGCATGCGCTCCCGGCTTGGATTTGCCATTTCTGTCCATGTTGATCCGGAAATTCTCATCGTGGACGAGGCACTTTCGGTGGGCGATGCAGCTTTTTCTGAAAAATGTTTGTCCCGCATGCAGGAATTCCGGGATTCAGGTAAAACTATATTCTTTGTGACCCATGCGCCCTGGCAGATGCTGCATTTCTGCGACAGGGTGATGTGGCTGCACAAAGGGAGGGTCGTCGGCTTTGACGAGGCGGACGTGATGGTGCCCTCCTATGTGGAGTTCACGCGGGACTGGACAAAAATGGAACAGGCCGAGCGCGATGCGATGGAGCCTTCCTACCAGCAATATCGCGAGAAATTCCAGAACCAGCAGCGCGAGGCTTGGGCCCGCAAGGCGGCTGAGCGCGCAAACAGCCCCCAATAAGTTTTTTACCGGCAATTAGATAATTTCTGCCAAAGTTGGGAACGAAATGGCAGGCTCATTCGTCTATATTGTCGGAGAAAAATACACTTTCCGAAAAAGGAGTGACACTGACCATGAAGCGACTGGTATCCCTGCTGCTGGTGATCTGCATGCTGGTGCCCTGCCTGGCCAACGCCGAGCAGCCTGGCGACGACATCGTGATCATCGAAAGTGAAGACGTCATCTCCGTTTCTCCTGAAGAGACCTATCAGGAGAGCGTGGAGGAGGACGTTGTGCTCCCCGATGTGGACGAGGGCCTGATGATGCTGCCCACCGACGGTGTGGACGGCCCTGCGGCCTACCGCGAGCTGGTGCTGCTGCAGCCCACCGATCTGCTGGGCTCCGCCATCAGCGTCAACAACATCCGCCTGAGCTGGGGCCCTGTTGCCTTTGCGACGCAGTACGATGTGTACCGCAAGGAGCTGGGCGAGGCTGACTATTCCTACGTCACCTCCACCCCCTCTGAGCAGCTGTACTACGAGGACACCTCCGTCGTCCCCGGCACGGTGTACTACTACCGTGTCCAGGCGGCCAACGTCTCCTATGTGGACGGCGCTCCCAAGGTGACCTACAGCCCCCAGAGCAACACCCTGCCTTTCATGACCCTGAATGCGCCCGTGATGAGCGACCCCCGCGGCATGAACGACACCACCCTGCGCCTGACCTGGGGCGCGGTGGATGGCTATCCCGTGTATGAGGTCGAGATGGCCACCAACGAGGCGGGCCCCTTCACCAACGTGCGCAAGGATCTGACCGCCACCTACTGCAACGTGGACAACCTCACCAACGGTGTGGGTGTTTACTTCCGCATGCGTGCTGTGCGCGTCTTCTCCAGCGGCGAGAAGTTCTACTCTGAGTACTCTGATCCCATCAAGTGCGGCACGCCTATGCAGCGTCCTGCGCTGTCCGTCTCTCCTGACGGCAGCAACGCCGTGCTGACCTGGTCCAAGTCCGCCGGTGCGACGGGCTACGTCATCTACCGCAAGGTTGGCACCGAGGGCAACTACCAGAAGCTGGCCATCACTGACGATACCACCGTGTACGTCGATCCCAGCCTGATCCCTGG
>JBGVOA010000426.1:0-3366 GCA_045126095.1 Christensenellales bacterium
GAGAAGTATCCCTCCAAGGAGCTGTTCTTCAACCTGTCCTACCAGACCTACAACACCTACATGAACGCGGCCACCTACAGCCACATGACTACCTACCCCGTGGCCAGCCTGTCCGAGGATCAGCTGTTCATGTACGCTGACTTCTACACCGATAGCTGCTTCCATCCCATGATCCACACGGATGAGAGCATCTTCACCGAGGAGTGCTGGCGCTACAGCCTGGATTCCGCCGAAAGCGACCTGACCCTGGCCGGTACCGTGTACAGCGAGATGCAGGGCGCCTACACCCTGGCCTCCGCCTCCTACCAGAACTGGGCCAAGACCATGTTCCCCGGCAGCACGGCGGCCAACTCCTCCGGCGGCGTGCCCAGCGAAATCCCCAACATGACCTGGGAGGACGTGAAGAGCTTCCACGACGCCTACTATCACCCCTCCAACTCCCTGACCTGCCTGTACGGCTCCTACGAGAACTACGCTCGCTTCCTGGAGCTGCTGGACGGCTACTTCGCCGCCTACGAGCAGGCTGACATCGTCATTGCCGACGCGGGCTACACCCCCATTTCCGGCGACATGACCGCCACCTTCGAGTACCCCGTGGAGGCCTCCTCCGACACCACCAACGGCGGCCGCGTCTACTACGGCTTCCGCATTGACGGCGCGGATGAAGCCACCGTCAACGCCCTGGACATGCTGTCCACCCTGCTGGGCGCTTCCTCCTTCCCGGTCGTCACGGCCCTGAAGGAAGCCCTGCCCCATGCCTCCTTCGGCTGCGGCATCACCCTGGACACCCCCGTGCCCACCATCGTCTTCTATGCTGACGGCGTGAACGCGGAGGACGCGGAGATCTTCCGCACCACCGTGGACGGCGCGCTGGAGGACATCCTGGCCGACGGCCTGGACAATGATGCTGTGGATGCGGTCGTCGCCGCCTTCCGCATGGACATCCTGCTGGTGCCCGAAAGCGCCACCCTCGGCGTGGACATGATCCCCAACATCGCCTACTACTGGGCTTCCACCGGCGACTGGCATGATTACATGAACTACATCGCCTCTCTGGATCAGTTCGCCGCCCTGAACGAGGATGGCACCTTCCTGAACCTGATCGACCAGTATCTGGTGAAGAACGAGAACACCGCCCTGGCCATCACCCTGCCCGTGGCTGGCCTGAAGGAGCAGAACGACGCTGCCCTGGCCGCCGAGCTGGCCGCCATCAAGGCCGCGATGACGGACGAAGAGATCGCCGCCATCGTCGCCGAGACCGCCGCGCTGGCCCAACCCGCGGAAAGCTCTGCCGCGCAGTACGTTTCCCAGCTGCAGGTTGTCACCGTGGAAAGCCTGCCCGAGGAGATGCGCGTGTACGATTACACCGACGTGACCGGCGAGGACGGCGTGCGCCGCATCGATGTGGAAGCCAACGTGGATGGCGTAGGCCAGGCCATGGTGCTGCTGAACGTCAGCGACCTGCCTCAGGAGCTGCTGCACTGGTACCAGCTCTACATCGACCTGCTGTGCGAGGTGGACACCACCGCCCACACCCGTCAGGAGCTGGCCAGCCTCACCACCCGTTACCTCTATGACGACGTGATCAAGGCCTCCATGCCCTATGACGGCCAGACCGACATGTTCCTGCGCGCCGCCTGGATCGCTGCGGACGAGGACATGCAGGCCGCCTACGACCTGGTGTACGAGATCCTCTTCGACTCCCAGTTCACCGACGCCCAGCGCATTGCCGAGGCCGTGACCGCCCGCAAGACTGCCCTGAAGAGCAGCCTGACGGCCAATATCTACGCCTCTCAGCTCTACCGCGCTCAGTCCATCTCCAACGCCGGTACCCGCGTATACACCTACATGACCGACATCGACTACTACCTCTTCCTGGAGCAGGTCGAAGCCGCCATGGAGGCTGATCCCCAGAGCGTGCTGTTCGTGCTGCAGATGCTGCCGATGATGATAAGCAACAGCACCGGCGCGATCTCCGCCTTCGCCGGCAGCCCCGAGAGCGCAGCCAGCCACCGTGCCATTGCCGACGCCTTCCTGGCCCGCCTGGCCAGCCGCGAGGTCGTCCCTGCGGTGTATGACATTCCCGTTCCCGCCCGCGCTGAGGGCATCGTGGCCGACTCCTCCGTGCAGTACAACCTGGTTTACGCCACCTGGGAGGAGATGGGCCTGGAGGACTTCAACGCCGCCTTCGACGCGGTGACCGCCCTGGTCTCCGACTCCTTCCTCATGCCCCTGCTGCGCGACCAGTATGGCGCTTACGGCGTGCTGCACGCTGCCACCACCGATGGCGTGTACCTGCTCTCCTACCGCGACCCCAACGTCCAGGAGACCTTCCAGGTGTACGCCCAGCTGCCCACCCTGCTCGCCGAGCTGGCGGTTGACCAGGCCACGCTGGACGGCTACATCCTGTCCTCCTACGCCTACTACGCGCAGTCCGCGGGCGAGCTGGCCGGCGCGAGCAACGCCATCTTCACTGTCCTGGCAGGCGACGAGCAGACCGAGAAGCTGGAATGGATGCAGCAGCTCAAGTCCATCAAGGCCGAGGACGTGGCTGCCTACGCTGCCGCCTACGCCAATCTGGTGCAGAATGGCGTGTACTCCACCGCCGGTGGCGCTGCGGCCATCGAGGCCAACGCCGCGCTGTATGAAAGCGTCATCAACCCCTTCAACGCAGTTGACCCCACCAGCGTGGAGTTCACCGACTGCACCGCTGAGCATCCCGCCTACGACTATGTGCGCTTCGCCTTTGAGAATGGCCTGATGCTGCCCACCGGCGACACCACCTTCGGCGCGGACGACCAGGCCAACCTGGGCGACTTTGCCATGGCGTGCTACATCCTGCTGGGCGGCGGCCAGAACCCTGTCGAGGCCGTGGCTTACCTGGCGCAGTTCGGCATCGTTCCCATGGTGGATGCTGCCACTCCCATCACCCATGCGGACCTGGTGACCTGCATGGTGAACTTCGGCGCGGCCGTGGGTGTGCCGGTGACGGCTGACATGCTGCCCGCCTTCGAGGATGCGGAAGCCCCCGCCACCCGCGCGGACGTGGCGATGATGATCGTCGAGTTCTACATGCTCATCTCCCAGTAATACCAACAGGGGCTCCGACTGCTATACAGTCGGAGCCCTTTCCTATATGCAGTGCGGCGCATCCCCCAGCAGGGAGATGCGCCGCGCTCTCTTATACGTTTACTTCCCGATCCGCGCCACGAAGAAGCCCTCATGCAGCGCGGTGGGCTTGACGCAGATGACACCGGGGATCGTCACCGGAAGCAGCTGCTCCGCCGTCAGGCCCAGCGTCGTCGGGTCGATGGGCAGCACCCGAGCCTTCATTTCCGGCAGCACCGCACGCAGCACGTCCTCGTT
>JBGVOA010000427.1:0-3522 GCA_045126095.1 Christensenellales bacterium
AGCCTCGCCACGCTGCAAAGGCGCGTCGCCCCCTGCGGCGAGGTAGGCGCATATCTCCTGCGGCAGATGGACGAATACAACAACTCCGAAGGCGCGGGCTGGACAGCGGGCGAAAGCTGGTCGCTGGGCGACAACCCCTCCGTGGCAGTGGTCATCGATGACGGCGCAGGCCGCAGCCAGTGGGAAAACGCCTGGCTCATCGATGCGGACACCTTCTACACCCAGGAGCTTCCTGAGCGCAAGATCCGCGTCTACCACACCATGAACAGCCACTTCATCCTGGAGGATCTCTTCGACAAGCTGGCCATCAACTTCGGCTGAGGAGGACATATGAACCACGAAAGCTACATCCGTCAGTGCTACAGCCTGGCCATTTCCGCCGGCAAAAAGGGCTTTGACACCTTCGGCGCGCTGCTCGTCCATGACGGACAAGTGGTCGAATCGGCCGAAAACACCGCCGACTACGAGCGCGGCTTCTTCGGCCATGCTGAATTCAATCTGGTACACCGGTGCGCCAACCGCTATCCCGATCAGCTCTTCCGCGACGCCATCCTGTACACCAGCTGCGCCCCCTGCGAACGCTGCCTGGCCGCCATCGCCTCCCTGGGCGTCCGGCGGGTGGTGTACGGCGTGTCCTACCAGGAGTTCTCGAAGCTCACGCCCTTCGATGACGTTCCCCTCGACCGCGAGGGGCTGCTGACGCGTTTGGGGCTGCCCATGCAGCTGGAAGGCCCCGTGCTGGAGGAAGAGGGCATGCACGTCTTTGAGTGGTGGGGCGGCGAATACCGTCCGCTGGCGGAGCTGATCGCGGAGATGGAACCGCTCCGCCGCCGCAACCGCATCGCCGGCCTCGATTACGCCGACGTGTTCCGCCACATCCAGCCGGACTTCTTCCAGAAGGACTACATCCGCACCCTCCCGAAGGAGTACATCTTCGACGAGCAGGTGCTGCCCCTGGCGGACTATGACCCGACCGCGCTGGACATCCCCACGCCTGACGGGATCACCTACGGCGTCTTCACCAGGGATCATGCAGCGCTTCTCGACGCCGTCCGCGCTGTGGATGAGGACTGGGCGCAGTGGTTCCACCCCGGCAGCCGCGTCTTCGCCGCCATGGACGGCGACAGAGTTGTCAGCTTCTGCCTGCTGGATGACTTTGGGGAGTACGAAGGGCTCAAAATCGGCGCGCCGGGCTGCGTGGGCACCGTGCCTGCCTACCGCAAGCAGGGCATCGGCCTGCGGATGATCCAGCTGGCCACGCAGGTCCTCAAGGAGGACGGCTACGACCTGAGCTGGATCCACTACACCCATGTGGGGCACTGGTACGCCCGCCTGGGGTATCAGACCGTGGTGAAGTGGAATTGCGAGGGCGTGGTTGAGGGATGACGGAATATCCCCAGCGCAAGCCGAACCGATTGAAGGGTTTTGATTATTCCACACCCAGGGCGTATTTCGTGACCTTTTGCACACAGGACCGGCGCTGCATATTGAGCACGATTGTAGGGGCGAGCATGGCTCGCCCGCCCTGCCTCACGCTTACAGATCATGGCAGGACCATCGATGCCGCGATTCAATCTATCCCCCATCATTACCCATTAGTCCAGGTTGATAAGTATGTCATCATGCCGAATCATGTCCATATGATTCTGATTCTGGGCATCGATGTTGAGGACGGGCGAGCCATGCTCGCCCCTACAACGCCTTCTTTGTCAGTCTCGCATATCATTCAGCATCTGAAAGGTGTTGTTTCCAAGCACATTGGTCACTCCATCTGGCAAAAGAGCTTCCACGACCACGTCATCCGCAGCGAGGAGGACTACCGCACCATCTGGGAATACATCGATACCAATCCGTACCGCTGGCAGGAGGACTGCTTCTGGCAGCCATAACGCAAAAGCAGCAAGGCCCGCAAGCCCTGCTGCTTTTCATATGCGCTTATTCCTTGATGATCCCGCGGCCGTACTTCGCCACAAGGCGATCGCGGTCAGCATTGCCGATAACGATGGTCAGCTCCACACCCTCGTCCGTGTAGGCCTCATTGACCACGCGGCCCAGCGGGCGGATCTGGCTGACCAGGCCGTACTGCGCGAAGGGAAGCACGAAGGTCACCGGAGCGAAGGTCTTCTGCAGCTCGGCGGCGATGCGATGGTGCAGCTCGTCGATGCCCTCGCCGGTTTTAGCGGACACCATCACCGCGCCGGGGATGGAGGGATCCACGCTGCCCAGGTCGCACTTGTTGATGACCTCGATCCGCGGCTGCTCCGTCGCGCCCAGCTCGGCAAGCACCTGCTCCACCGCGTCGTGCTGCTTGTGCATCTCGCTGGACGCGCCATCGTTGACGATGAGCAGCACGTCCGCCAGGGCCGCCTCCTCCAGCGTGGAGCGGAAGGCGCTGACCAGCGCGTGGGGCAGCTTACGGATGAAGCCGACCGTGTCCACCAGCAGGAAGGGCGTGTGCTCCGCCGTTTCGATGCGGCGGGACACCGCGTCCAGGGTCGCGAAGAGCTGATCCTGCACATACACGTCGCTGCCGGTCATCTGGTTGAGCAGGGTCGATTTGCCCGCGTTGGTGTAACCCACCAGCGCCACCACGGGGATCTCGTTCTTCTCGCGGTTCTTGCGGCGCAGCTCGCGCTGCTTTTCCACCGTCTCCAGGCGGCGGCGCAGCTCCGTCATGCGCTCGCGGATGCGGCGACGGTTCATTTCCAGCTTGGATTCGCCGGGGCCACGGGTGCCGATGCCGCCCGCCAGACGGGACAACACCAGGCCCTGGCCGATCAGCCGCGTGGACTGGTACTGCAGCTGCGCCAGCTCCACCTGCAGCTTGCCCTCGGCGCTGGAGGCGCGCTGGGCGAAGATGTCCAGGATCAGCGTGGTGCGGTCGACGACCTTGACGTGCAGCATGTCCTCCAGATTGCGCATCTGGATGCCGGTCAACTCCTCATCGAAGATGCAGACGTCGGCCTCCAGGGCCTGGCACTCGCGGGTCAGCTCATCCGCGCGGCCACGGCCGATGAACAGCGCCGTATCGGGCTTATCGCGTTTCTGAAGGAACATGCCTACCACCTCAGCTCCGGCGGTGTCCGCCAGGCGGGCCAGCTCCTGCAGACTCTCCTCGCTCTCGATGCCCATGAGGACGGCGCGTTCGCGGGCATTGGGGTTCTTCTGCTCGTCCTCCCAGCCGACGATGCGGTCGCTCTCCTCAATCTGACCGTTCCAGGCCGCATCCGGCACCTTGTACCAGCGGACGGGCTCGTCCATGATGATGCCCTGCTTTTCGCCCAGGAAGGCGGCCTGCACGAAGGTCGGCTCGCCCTTCAGGCACCCAACGGACACCATCGCATCGTAGCGGAAGCCGCGCAGGGCGGAGAGGTCCACGTCGCTGAGGCGGCCGTCGCCGTTGGGGTGGGTGTGGACGCAGCGCACGCAGCTCAGCCTCTGCGCATTGCGGCGCAGGCGGTAATCCCGCAGCTCCACGTCGCGGTCGGTGCCCACGGCCACGTCCACCACCTCGCCATCGCG
>JBGVOA010000428.1:0-2872 GCA_045126095.1 Christensenellales bacterium
CGCCAAGGATATCGCTTTCGGCCCGAAGAATCAGGGGCTGTCCCCCGAGGAGATCGACCGCCGCGTCCGCAGCGCCATGGCCCATGTCCACCTTGACTATGACAAGTACGCCAACCGCAGCCCCTTCGAACTTTCCGGCGGGCAAATGCGCCGCGTGGCCATCGCGGGCGTGCTGGCAATGGAGCCGAAATACCTGATCCTGGACGAACCGACCGCAGGTCTGGATCCCATGGGCCGCGACAGCATCCTGGGCATGATCCAGGAGCTGCATCAGGAGGGCAAGACCACCGTCGTCATGGTCAGCCATTCCATGGACGACTGCGCCCGCCTGGCCACCCGCATGATCGTGATGGGCAAGGGCACGGTGCTGATGAGCGACACCCCCCGCGCGGTCTTCGCCCAGGCGGAGAAGATGCGTGAGGCAGGCCTGGGCATCCCCGAAGCCGCCCAGCTGTGCGAGAAGCTCCGCGCCCGCGGCCTTGACCTCCCCGCCGATCTGTACACCCAGGAGGAGCTGCATGCCCACCTGCTGCGCCTGTGGAAGGAGGCTGACCGCGCATGATGAAGAACATCACCCTCGGCCAGTACTACCCCGTGGACAGCTGGGTGCATCGCCTCGATCCCCGCACGAAGATTCTGCTGACCATCGCCCTGATCGTGGCTGTCTTCATGGTCAAGACCTTCGTGGGCTATGCGCTGGTGCTGGGCTTTGTGTACCTGGCCGCCCGCCTGTCGAACATCCCCTTCAAGATGCTCGCCAAGGGCGTGAAGGCGCTCCGGTTCATTCTCATCCTCACCTTCCTGCTCAACCTGTTTTTCAGCACCGGCACGACGATGCTGGTCGAGTGGGGCTTCCTCAAGATTTCGCTGGAGGGCCTGAGCCAGGCTATCCACTACTCCCTGCGCCTGGTCTTCCTGGTGATGGGCACGTCCCTGATGACGCTGACCACCTCGCCCATCGCCCTCTCCGACGGCATCGAGCTGCTGCTCAGCCCGCTGAAAAAGATCCACTTCCCCGCCCATGAGCTGGCAATGATGATGTCCATCGCGCTGCGCTTCATCCCCACGCTGATGGAGGAAGCCGACAAGATCATGAAGGCGCAGATGGCCCGCGGAGCCGACTTTGAGTCGGGAAACCTCATCGCCCGCGCCAAGGCCATGGTGCCGCTGCTGGTGCCGCTGTTTGTCAGCGCCTTCCGCCGCGCCGGCGACCTGGCCATGGCCATGGAGTCCCGCTGCTATCACGGCGGCGAAAACCGCACCCGCCTGCGCGTGCTGAAGATCACGAAGAACGACTGGATTGCCGCAGGCGCTGTGGCTGCGCTGATCGGCCTGATCGTGCTGGAAGGCCGTTTCGTCCCCGATCTGGTTACCCTCGTGCAGGGCTGGCTGCCTGCGTCCATCGCTGAACAGACCGCAAGTCTGTTTTCTCCGAAGGGGCTGAAGGCATGAAGCGCATCCTGCTGAGAGTCGAGTATGACGGGACTAACTATGCCGGCTGGCAGCGGCAGATCAACGGTCTGGCCGTGCAGCAGGTGCTGGAGGAGGCCCTTGCCAAGGCCACCCGGGAGCGCATCGTCGTTACCGGCGCCAGCCGCACCGACGCGGGCGTGCACGCCCTCGGGCAGGCCGTCCACTTCGATACGGAGAGCCGCATCCCGCCGGAAAAGTACCCCTTCGTGCTCAACACCATGCTGCCGCGCGATGTGCGCGTGCATTCCGGCCGGGAGGTTCCGCCGGAGTTCCACGCCCGCTTCATGACCAGCGGCAAGCGCTACACCTACCGCATCATCAACAGCCGCCACGCCAGCGCGCTGCGGCGCAATTCCCATGTGCATGTGCCGGTCCCGCTGGACATGGCACTGATGCGTCAGGCGCTACCCCAGCTGCTGGGCAAGCACGATTACGCGGCCTTCCAGGCTTCCGGCGGCACAGCCAATACCACCGTGCGCACCATCCGCAGCGCCACCCTCGATCAGCGCGATGACGAGATCATCCTTACGGTCGAGGGCGACGCGTTCCTGTACAACATGGTGCGCATCATCGCCGGCACGCTGATCGAGATCGGCCAGGGACGGCGCAGCGTCAACGCCTTCTCTGAGGCCTACGAGACCCTCAACCGGCTCTCCCTCGGCCTTACCGCCCCGCCCCACGGGCTGGAGCTGACCCACGTCTACTACCCCGAGGAGGCCTTCATCCTTCCCGAACAAGTGAAATGGCACACCGACTGACGACCGCCTGCGGACAGGAGGGCCCCCATGAAATACGCCATCATTTCCGACGTACACGGAAACGCCTACGCCCTGAAGCTTGCGCTGGAGGACGCGCGGCGTGAGGGCGCAGAGGGCTTCCTGTTCGCGGGCGATTACTGTATCAGCATGCCATGGGCAAACGAGGCGATCACCCTCATCCGCAGCACGCCGAACGCCCATATCATCCGCGGCAACGACGACGTCCACCTGCACGTCACCGACGGCGACGACGGCCAGTACGAGGTCTCCCGCTGGTGCACGAAAGCCGTCACGCCGGAAAATCACGCATGGCTGGATGCGCTGCCTGACAAGCTGGATTTCATCCTGGAGGGCGTTCCCGTTCACATGGCGCACTCCTCCGAGGCCTTCGTGGGCAAGGCGCTGCACGCGCGGTTCCGCACATCGCTGCTGCCCTCGCTGTACCCGGATGCGCCCGTGTCCCGCGACGCGCTGACGGAGGATTTCCGCGCCTTCGCCTCCACCGGCGACCTCGCTGACGCCATCGCCGCCCTGTCCCCCGGCGTTTACATTTTCGGCCACAACCACATCCAGACCTGGGGGGATTTCGGCAGACGGGTGCTCGTCAATCCCGGCTCCGTAGGCCTTCCGCTGGACTGCGG
>JBGVOA010000429.1:0-13270 GCA_045126095.1 Christensenellales bacterium
GCAGGTTGATGCGCCATGCCTCCTCCCATTTCTCCTCGACATACAGGCCTTCAATGAAGACCTCCGAGGAGCTGATGGCGTCGCGGGGCGGATCGTACCATTCCAGGGTCAGGCTGCCGGTGGGGCTGCCCTCGTAGGGGACGGTGAGGCTGCATGTATCGGGGTAGTCGGCCAGCGCGGCGGGGATTACCAGCATCATCGCCAGCAGCAGGGCAAGCAGTTTCTTCATCAGGTACACATCCTTTCTGCTTTCCAGGGGAATCCCTTCACAGATATGTACGCATCACAACGCCGTTTTGTTTCAAAAAAAGCAAAAAAAGCAGGAGCGGCCTTGCATCCGTTCCGGCATCTGCTTATTTGTGGTTGTGATTGCTCTGCGTAGCCCGGATCGCGATGACCACCTGCTGGGCGATACTGCCCTGCCGCAGCGCGGCTACAGCCTCGTCCAGCGTGGCCCAGCGGGCGGACACGACCTCTGTGGAGTCGGGCTTTGCCTCGCCCTCGGCCTGTGCGGCGAAGCCGAGCATCAGCCGGTCGCCGCCGCCGTGGGGGAAGGAGCCCACATAGCGCAGGGAGGTCGCGGTCAGGCCGGTTTCCTCGGCGATTTCGCGGCGGGTGGCGTCCTCGGCGGATTCGCCGGGCTTGATGTAGCCCGCGACCAGCACCTCCATTTCGGGGCGGCGGCTCTCCCGCTGCAGCAGCACCTGCCCGTCGTTGTTCATTACCGCGGTGATGATGCAGGTGGAGAAGCTGTCGAACCAGGGGCGGTGGCAATCATCGCACCAGGGGACGAGCCCCTCGTCGCCCAGCTCGCGGGCAGTCAGGATGCGCCCGCAGTCCGGGCAGTGGGTGTAGCGCATGGGGAGTCCTCCTTATGAGGCGTTGAGCAGGTACGTATCCAGGCGAGGGAAGCGGCAGTGGACGATCCACTACAGGCCCGTGCCCGCCATGGAGCCGAGGAAGTTCAGCAGCACGTCGTCGATCTCGACATAGCGGTCGATGAACAGCTGCGTGCATTCGATGAAGAGCGTCAGCCCCAGCGCCATGAGGGCCATCCGCCCGATGCGGCGGAAGCGCGGCCACAGGAGCGGCAGGAAAAAGCCCCAGGGCATGAACAGCAGCGTGTTGCCCAGCGTCTGGATGACAAATTCGGATTTGTACTTGTGCGCCAGCTGCAGCCGGATGGACTCCAGGGGCAGGAGGTTCAGGCGGTCGTCGGTGCGGATGCGTTCCGCTGCGGCATGGAGCATCCGGGCAGGGGTGTCCCACGCGCCGCGCAGGGCCATGCCCAGCACGCCCATCATCAGGATGGCGAAGACTGCCATGACGGTCTCGCGCCAGGGGCGGATGCGCCCGCGCCGCATCAGCAGCCATGCGCCGCGCAGAATTGCCCATGCAGGGATGGCCCACAGGCAGTACAGCGCCAGTGTCTGGATGCGATCCATCAGGCCTCCACGGCTTCCAGCGCCTGGGCGATATCGGCGATCAGGTCAGCCGCGCCCTCCAGGCCGCAGGAGATGCGCACCAGGCCCGCAGGGATGCCGGCGGCGGCCAGCTGCTCCTCAGTCATCTGGCGATGGGTGGAGGTGGCGGGGTTCAGGCAGCAGGTGCGGGCGTCAGCCACGTGGGTCTCGATGGCGGCCATTTTCAGGTGCTTCATGAAGGTCTCCGCCGCCGCGCGGCCGCCCTTGAGTTCGAAGCTCACCACGCCGCAGCCGCCGTCCGGCATGTACTTCATGGCCACGTCGTAGTACTTGTCGCCGGGCAGGTGGGGGAAGTTGACTGCCTTGACCGCCGGGTGATCCTTGAGGAAGGAGGCCACGGCCAGGCCGTTTTCGCAGTGCTTGGGCATGCGGACGTGCAGGCTTTCCAGGCCCAGGTTCAGGTAGAAGGCATGCTGGGGGCTCTGGATGCAGCCCAGGTCGCGCATGAGCTGGCTGGTGCACTTGGTGATGAAGGCGCCCTCCTTGCCGAACTTCTCGGCATAGGTGATGCCGTGGTAGCTGTCATCGGGGGTGCACAGGCCGGGGTACTTGTCCGCGTGGGCCATCCAGTCGAACTTGCCAGCGTCGATGATCGCGCCGCCCACCGCCACGCCGTGGCCGTCCATGTACTTGGTGGTGGAGTGGGTCACGATGTCCGCGCCCCACTCGATGGGACGGCAGTTCACCGGGGTGGGGAAGGTGTTGTCGATGATCAGCGGCACGCCGTGGCGGTGGGCTGCATCGGCGAATTTCTCGATGTCCAGCACCGTCAGCGCGGGGTTGGCGATGGTTTCGCCGAACATGGCGCGGGTGTTGGGCTGGAAGGCGGCGTCCAGCTCCTCAGGCGTGGCGTCGGGGGAAACGAAGGTGGACTGAATGCCCATCTTCGCCAGGGTCACGCTGATCAGGTTGAAGGTGCCGCCGTAAATGGAGGAGGAGGCAACGATGTGGTCGCCCGCGTTGCAGATGTTGAAGATGGCGAAGAAGTTGGCCGCCTGACCGGAGGAGGTCAGCATGGCCGCCGTGCCGCCCTCGAGGGCCGCGAGCTTGGCCGCGACGTAATCGTTGGTGGGATTCTGCAGGCGGGTGTAGAAGTAGCCGGAAGCTTCGAGGTCAAAGAGCTTGCCCATGTCCTCGGAGGTGGCGTACTTAAAGGTGGTGGACTGGACGATCGGGATCTGACGGGGCTCGCCGTTGCCGGGGGTATAGCCGGCCTGGACACACTTGGTATCGATGGTGGACATATGATCATTCCTTTCAGTCGTGATTGCGAATGTGGAATTCAGGTGCTTGCTTTCATGCCCTGCGGGTCGGGCAAGTCGCTGTCGAGGCTGACAAACTCGGGCGAATCCGGCAGGGTGAAAATGCGCTCCTTGAGGAAGACGGGGAAGAAGCTCAGCGACGGCAGCTCCCCGAAGCGCACCCAGCGGAAGTGGTGCACCTCGCTCCCTTCCACGCGGGTGAAGGCTTCGCCGCGGGCCAGCAGCTCCGGCGGGGCCTCCATCAGGTGGTACAGGGCCATCTCGTGATAGCGCGTGTCCTCCAGGGTGAAGAAGCTCTCTGCCATGAACACCAGGCGGTGGGGCGGCAGCGGGATGTCCAGCTCCTCCCGCAGCTCGCGGAGGAGCGCTGTTTCGGCGGCCTCTCCCAGGTGAACGCGTCCGCCGGGGAGGTAGTCGTGGGGGATGCCTTCGTCCTGCATGACGAGCAGGCGGCCGTCATTGACGATGATGGCTGCGACGCGGTAGTTGAACGCAGCGCCGTCCGCCCGGAAGGAGATGTCCATGCAGCGCCTCCTGAAGTGAAATCCCCAAAAGTATAGCACGCCGGAAGGCCAAGCGTCAATCCGGCGTGCGGGATGTATGGAATTAAGTACAATCCAGCGGCGAGACCGTCAGCTGGCTGAACACCTTCCCCACGCTGTCGTGGATGACCAGGTCGGCCTGGCTGTCCATGGGGGTCACATCGCGGTTGATGAGGACGAGGTGCTTGCCCCGGAAGTAGCGCACCAGCCCTGCGGCGGGGTAGACCGTCAGGGATGTGCCGGCGATGATCATCGCGTCCGCCTGACGGATGTGGTGCACGGCGGCGGAGAGGACGTCATCGTCAAGGCCCTCCTCGTAGAGGACGACCTCCGGCTTGATGACCCCGCCGCAGGGGCATTTCGGCACGCCCAGGCTGTCCCGGATGAACTCCGGCGGGAAGAAGGCGGCGCACCTCAGGCAGCGGTTGCGGTGGACGGAGCCGTGCAGCTCCAGCACGGTGCGGCTGCCCGCCTTCTGATGGAGGCCGTCAATGTTCTGGGTGACGACGGCGGTCAGGCGGCCTGCGCTCTCCAGATCAGCCAGGAAGCGGTGGGCCGCGTTGGGCTGCGCCTGCAGCGGGAGCATCTTGTCGCGGTAGAAGCGATAGAATTCCTCTGTGTGCTGGCGGAAGAATGTGGCGGACAGGATGGTCTCCGGCGGATAGTCGTAGCGCTGGTGGTACAGGCCGTCCACGCTGCGGATGTCGGGAATGCCGGATTCGGTGCTCACGCCCGCGCCGCCGAAGAAGACGATGCGGCGGGAGGTATCGATGATCGGCTGGAGCTCTTCGTACATGGCTTGGGCCTCCTGGGGTTAGGGTGGGGGGAAGGAATGCGGGAACTGTCTCAGAAACGGTGGAGCAGCCAGCGGGAGGAAATCTGCTGGGGGCAGGTGGCCATGAGCGCGTCGATCAATACCTCGCAGGTGCGTGAATGGCAGGCGGCCAGGGTCAGGGTAGGCTTCCCGTCCTCAAGCCGATAGCTGATGCCCATCATGTCGATGCTCACCTTTTCCTGGTAGAGTTTGCCGAAATGCTCCTGCTGATACATCACACAAGCGCGGCCGCCCCGCTCGGTCAGGATGCCCGCGAGGGTTTCCTCCTCCCGGACGAACCATTCCCAATAACGGCGGACATGCGTCATGTCCGGTTCGCGGGCGGTGAAATGGGGGTGCGTCCCGGCGAGCATGAGGCGGATCCCCTCGCACCAATGATCGTGCATACGGGGGGTGGCCTGACACAGGGCGGTGAGGGCGGCCTCGGTTTCCACCGCATGCCCGGCAACGGCGTGCAGCGCGGCGCTGGCGTGGTGGTATTCGGCAGCCGCTTCCGCAGGGGCGGCCAGGGTCAACAGGCGCTCTGCCTCCTCGGGCGCATGCATCATTGTCGCGCACAGGGACATCAAAGCCTGCATTACCGCTACGCCGCGGCGTTTGTCCTCGTCCAGCGGCGGATATTTGTAGACGCAGGAGATGGCCTTGTCGAGGGCCTCGCTGGCCCGGTCAAACACCCACCGATCATAAAGATCGTGGATGCCCAGATAAAGATAGGGAAGGTGATAGTGGTGACCATGGCGGTTGGCCTGGCGCATATAGTGAGCCATTTCGAAGGCCTGGCCCTGGCGAAAATGATAATCGCCCATAAGCACACAGTACAGGGCCTTGTCAGCTTCGTTGGCGCTGGCATGGGTAAAGCGGCGCAGCTTGTCCAGGCGCTTCTGGGCAGAGGCAAAGCGGCGGCTGTCCAGGTCGTCCATGATGCGCAGGGTCAAAAGCTGCTCGGCGGGTGCGTTCTCCAGCGCGTCCTCCAGAATGGGCAGGTATGTGCCGATGTGGCGGCGCCAGTGCCTCTGGGCGGGGGGATATCGCTGGATGAGCTTGGCCAGCGTGTTGCGGATGTGCGTGCGCATGGAACCTCCTCGCTTAGAAGGGTATGAAAAGGCCCCCGGCAGAATACAACAGGCTGCAGGGGGCATGGGGTTACTGTGCCGCTGCGATCTCCACCGTCACGTCACAGCCGGAGAAGGCGGTGTCGTCCAGGGCGGTGACGGTCGAGGGCAGGGTGATGGTGCCGGTCAGGCCGGTGCAGTCCGCAAAGGCGTAGGGGCCCACGGAGGTCAGACCGGTGGAGAAGGAGACGGAGGTGACGCCGGGGTTGGAGCGGAAGGCGGAATCGCCGATGAACACCACGCTGGAGGGGATGGTCACCGCGCCCCGGAGGCCGATGTCCGCAAAGGCCTCTGCCGCGATGCCGGACACCATGCCCGTGCCCAGGCGGGCGGGGATGGTCAGGCCTGCATCCGTGGGGCCGTTCCAGCCGGTGATGGTCACCACGGTGGCCGTCTGCTCATAGGTGAAGCTGGGGCTCTCCCAGGTGATGGCGAGGTGGGTGCCGACGAACACGTTCGCGCCCAGCTCCATCGTGGCGGGGATGGTGATGCTGCCGGTGAAGCCGGAGCCCTGGAAGCAGCGCGCGCCCAGGGTCACGTCGTCCGGGAGGGCCAGGGAGCCGGTCATGCTCTCGCAGAAGGCGAAGGCGCTCTCGCCCACGGTCTCCAGGCCTACAGGGAGGGTCAGGCCGCCCGTCAGGCTCAGGCACTCATAGAAGGCAAAATCGCCGATGGAGGTCACGGAGGCGGGGATCGTCAGCGTGCCGTCCAGCGAGGAGCAGCCGAAGAACGCGCCGCTGCCGATGCGGGTGACGGTGGAGGGCAGAACGACGCTGCCGGTGAGCTCGAAGCAATCCTGGAAGGCATAATCGCCGATGGCCACCACGGGAATGCCGCTGATGGTGGCGGGGATCTTCAGCTCAGCGTCCGCCTTGCCGGTGTAGCCGGTGATGACGCAGCCTGCGTCCGTCATCTCGTAGGCGATGCCTTCGGGCAGATCCGTCATGGTGACGACCGTGTCGCCGCTGCCGGGGATGTCCGTGCCGGTGGAGGGCAGGTCGGTATCGGTGGAGATGCCCTCGTCCTCGCCGTAAACGATGTTGACGTTGGTGCCCTCAAAGGCGTCCTCAGCCAGGTTGGCCGTTTCAGGCACAAAAACCGTGCCGGTGAGGGCGGAGCAGTTGGCAAAGGCGCGGCTGCCGATCTCCTTCACGGAATCGGGGATGACGAGCCCCGTCAGCCCGGTGCCCTCAAAGGCGCGCGCGCCGATGGTGGTCACGCCCTCCGGGATGCGCAGCGTGCCGGTGAGCTGGAAGTCGTTCAGGAAGGCCTCGGCCTCAATGACGGTGAGGTCGGCGGGCAGCGTCACGTCCGCCATGGCGGTGAAGGCCGCCAGCACAAGGGCCAGCAGCACGGGCCAGAGCTTCAGCAGGTGCTTCAGGGGATGCTTCTTCATGGGTGATCCGGCTCCTTTGATAAGGGAATATGTTGCCAAGTATATTGTAGCATTTCTGCGCCTGCTTTGCAAGAGGCGGAGGTGTAACAAATGCTTCCGGATACCTGCTGACGGCGCAGGAATGACGCGGAAGGGACTTGCCAAAATGCCCATAATCCTCTATAATGGAGGAAAGGTTTACACCTGACGCAACGAAAACCGCACCCGTAAAACAGGAGGATGATACCATGGACGTGATGACCGCCTATGAGCAGTGGCTGAAGGACTTCGCCGCTGACGCTGACACCATCGCCGACCTGAAGGCCATTGCTGACGATCCCAAGGAGATCGAGGATCGCTTCTATACCGAGCTGAGCTTCGGCACCGCCGGCATGCGCGGTGTGCTGGGCGCGGGCATGAACCGCATGAACCGCTACAATGTCCGCCGTGCCACCAAGGGCCTGGCCCAGTACCTGCTGAAGACCCCCGAGCAGGCTGCCCGCGGCGTGGTCATCGCCTATGACTCCCGCCGTTTCTCCGCCGAATTCGCCAAGGACACCGCGCTGGTGCTGGCCCAGGAGGGCGTGCCCGCTTTCCTGTTTGACGCGCTGCGTCCCGTGCCCGTGCTGTCCTACGCCGTGCGCCACCTGAACGCCATCGCCGGCATCGTGATCACCGCGTCCCACAATCCGCCCCAGTACAACGGCTACAAGGTCTACGGCGAGGACGGCGCCCAGGTCGGCCCCGAGGCTGCCGAGGGCATCACCCAGATCATCCGCGCCACCGCGTACACCGACTGCACCCTGATGGATGAGCAGGAGGCCATCGAGAAGGGCCTGCTGAAGTACATCGGCAACAAGGAAGTCGATGACGACTACATCGCCGAGGTCAAGACCCTGTGCGTCCAGCCCGAAATGCTGGAGAAGATGGGCGCCGAGCTGTCCATCGTCTACACCCCCGTGCACGGCTCCGGCAATGTGCCCGTCCGCCGCATCCTGAAGGAAATCGGCATCTCCAACGTCTCCGTCGTGATGGAGCAGGAGCTGCCCGATCCCGCCTTCCCCACCGTCAAGGTGCCCAACCCCGAGGAGGCCGACACCTTCCGCCTGGCCATCAAGCTGGCTGACGAGAAGGGCGCGAAGGTCATCTTCGCCACCGACCCCGACTGTGACCGCCTGGGCGTGGCCGTCAAGACCGGCGCGGGCGACTGGCAGCTGCTCACCGGCAACCAGATCGGCTGCGTGCTGCTGCACTACATCCTGTCCGCCAAGAAGAAGCAGGGTACCCTGCCTGCCAACGGCGCGGCGGTGAAGTCCATCGTGTCCACGAGCCTGTCCAACAAGATCGCTGCGTCCTTCGGCGTGGAGATGTTCGAGACCCTGACCGGCTTCAAGTTCATCGGCGAAAAGATCCAGCAGTTCCAGGATACCGGCAGCCACACCTTCCTCTTCGGCTTCGAGGAGAGCTACGGCTTCCTGTCCTCCACCTTCGTGCGCGACAAGGACGGCGTCAATGCCTCCATGCTGATCGCCGAGGTCGCCTGCGCCTGCGCCGCCCAGGGCATCACCCTGTACGACTATGTGCAGTCCATCTTCGCTGAGTACGGCTACTTCGTGGAGAAGGTCGTGTCCGTCACCCTGCCTGGCAAGGAAGGCCTGGGTCGCATGAAGGAAATCATGGCCGGTCTGCGCCAGAATCCTCCGGCGGAGATCTGCGGCATGAAGGTTACCGCTGTGCGTGACTACAAGACCGGCCTGCGCACCGCGAATGGCGTGTCCGAGCCCACCGGCCTGCCCACCTCCGACGTGCTCTACTTCGAGCTGGAGAATGGCAACTGGGTTTGCGTGCGCCCCTCCGGCACCGAGCCCAAGATCAAGCTCTATGTCAACACCAACGCCGCCGATAAGGCCGCTGCCGAGCAGCTCAATGCTGACCTGCGCGTGGCTTCCGAGGCGCTGCTGAAGTAATATTCCCCCGTGTTCCGGCCTCCTGCCCCTGTGGCGGGAGGCTTTTTTCTGCATATCGGCCCGGATGTGACGCGATATAGGTCTGTTGTGTCGTGAATGGGGTTGATTTTCGTGCGGAATAGTGATAAAATGTCGAAGATTTGGGCATTTTTGCCTGGGACATCAAAGGAGGAACATCATCGTGAAGAACAATAGCAAAAAGCTTGCCATCCACATGCTGATTGCCATGGTTGCCGGTATCGCCGTCGGTCTTGGCTTCATGCTGCTGCGCGAGCACCTGGGCGCAGGCTCTGCCGCGTGGACGACTATCAACAATCTGCTTTTCCAGGATATCACTGCTCCGGGTGCAGAGAAGGCTGTTGGCCTGTTCTACATCATCGGCCAGCTCTTCGTCAAGAGCCTGCAGCTGGTCATTGTGCCGATGGTGTTCACCTCCATTGTCATGGCCATCGGTACCATCCGTGACGCTGCCACGCTGGGCCGCGTGTCCCTGAAGACCTTCGGCTGGTTCCTGATGACCACGGCGATTGCGCTGCTGGCGGCGGGCGTCGTGGCGCTGATCTGCTACAACGCCGGCGTCTTCAACACGACCATCGAGGGCCTCGCTGCTGCGGACGGCAAGACCGGCGCCAATCCCCTCAACGTGCTGCTGAACATCGTGCCCAGCAACATCGGCGCGACCTTCACGGTCAACAACGCTGTGCTGAGCCTGATTTTCCTGGCCATCGTCATCGGCCTGAGCCTGAACAAGCTGGGCTATGACGCCTCCTGCACCATCAACAAGCTCTGCAAGGAGCTGAGCGAGGTGGTGGTGGTGTTCCTGAACTTCATCGTCAACAAGTTCGGCCCTGTGGCGGTGTTCATGCTGCTCTGCCGCACCTTCGCCACCTACGGTGTGGATTACCTCAAGCCCGCTGCGGCCTATGTGGTGCTGACGGTGCTGCTGCTGCTGGCGTACCTGTTCATCGGCTATCCCCTGTATATCTTCATTGCCACCCGCATGAACCCCGTCACCTTCATCCGCAAGATATTCAAGGTGGTCGTGTTCGGCTTCTCCACTTCTTCCTCTGCGGCCACCCTGCCCCTGAACACGGAAACCAACGTGCGGGATCTGGGCGTTGACAAGGAGGTCGCCTCCTTTGTGCTGCCCCTGGGCATGACCGTCAACATGGACGGCACGGCCATCATGCAGGTCGTTGCGACCCTGTTCCTGGCGGGTGTGGGCGGCCATGAGGTGACCGTGTTCTCCCTGTTCACAATCATGCTGCTGGCCCTGATCGCCTCGGTCGGCACCCCCGCTGCGCCCGGCGCCGGCGCTGTGGTGCTGTTCACCATTCTCTCCGGCATGGGCTTCACGGGCGACGCGACGATGATGGGCTATGCGCTGATCCTGGCCATCAACCGTCCCATCGAGATGCTGGTGACCAGCCTCAACTGCGTGGGCGACTCCGTGGCTGCCGTTGCCGTTGCCAAGAGCGAGGGCAAGCTGGACGAGGAAGCCTTCAACACGTAAGCAGCCCCGCCTCCGAATTGAAGAAAAATGCGCTCCCGCCGGATGCAGAAATGTGTCCGCCGGGGCGTTTTTTGCTTCCCTTTTTCGCCAGCATGTGCTATAATAAGCTGTTATCGTATGCCTATGGGGACATTGGGCGGCGATGGGTGGCAAATCAGCACTCTGAGGAGGTTTTTTCCATGTTCGGCAAGTTTATGAACAACTACTACTACGGCAAATCCGGCAAGGGCGATTACAACCCGGAGGATCTGCCGCGCACGCGCATGCAGCTGTTCTGGGAGATGCTGCGCACCCGCCTGAGCGCGCTGATGCGGCTGAACCTGATCTATGTACTGCCGTGGATCCCCACGCTGATCGTGATCGGCTTCTTCTATACCCAGAGCACCAGCGTTCTCAACGCGCCCGATCAGGTGGACGCAGTGCTGCAGCAGATCAACACCGGCGCACTGCAGGCGGACGGTTCCGTCGTGGTGACCTATGAGAACGAGGTCACCCGCACCTTCACCCGGGAGAACATTGAGACCTACCAGCGCCTGCAGGCGGCCTATGATGTGGACGACCAGCTGATGCAGCTAGCCAACGGCACGGTGCGCGAGGATGGCTCGGTCATCCTGCCGACGGGCGGCGAGCCGGTCACGCGCGAGACCATCGACGCGCTCATCGCTCAGGACGAGGCGGACGCGAAAGCGGGCATCCCCAATGCCACGGACGCCCTGAATCAGATCCTCTTCACCGCGCTGCTGCTCCTGATCCCCTGCATCTTCATCACCGGCCCCTGGACGGCGGGCGTAAGCTACGTCACGCGCAACTGGGCCCGCGATGAGCATGCCTTCCTCTGGTCTGACATGAAGGACGCGATGAAGGTGAACTGGAAGGAGAGCCTGGTGCTGTCCGCCATCACCTCGGTCGTGCCGGTGATCGTGTACATGTGCTGGATCTATTATGGCGAGATGGTTCCCAGCAGCCCCGTGATGGAGATCCTGCTGACGATGGGCCAGATGATCCCCGTGATGGTGGGCGTGATCTGGTACCTGGCCATCACCTACGCCTACCCGATGCTGGTGACCTACAAGATGAGCGTGATGACGGTGATCCGCAACAGCCTGATCCTGGCCGTGGGCCGTCTGCCCCAGAGCATCGGCGTGCGCCTGCTGCTCTGCGTCCCCGTGGCGCTGGGCGTGGTGTGCGCGCTGTTCATCAACACCATGTGGGCTCCCGTGATCCTGCTGCTGTACTATGCTCTCTTCGGCTACACCTTCAGCCGCTTCATCAGCGCCAGCTACACCAACGCGCAGTTCGATAAGTTCATCAACAGCCGCATTGAGGGCGCGAAGGTCAACCAGGGCCTGGCGGACGTTGAGGAGGACGAGGAAGAGGAGGACGAGCAGCGTCCCCTGATGCCCTGGGAGAATGGTTATGCCTCCCAGGACAGCCAGTCTGCCTCTGACAAGGCGGAATAAGGCATGAAAACTGCCGCCAGGACGCATGCTAACGCCATCTGAAATGCAGGAGGCGTGGAAATTGCAGACATGGCGGCTGACGGAAAAGAAAACGCGCAAATATCAGGCGGCGGAGCGCCTCGGCCTCCTGCCCCGGCTGCAGGAATGCGGCTGGGCCGGGCTGAGCGCCAAGGAGGCGGGCCGCATCGGCGGATGCCTGCGGGGCAGGGCAGTCCCGGCCGCCTCGCCGTGCGCGGAGGACGACAGGAGTTAACAAGAAACAGATGTATACGAGTTTTGCTGAAGTATACGACCAGCTCATGGACAATGTGAACTATGAGCGCTGGGCTGATCTGTACCGGGAGCTGCTCATGTCCTGCGGGATCATGGGGGGCAAGGTGTGCGAGTGCGCCTGCGGCACCGGCGGCCTGACCATCCCCCTCAATCGCCGGGGCTACCAGATGACCGGTGTTGACCTTTCGCAGGAAATGCTGTGGATCGCTGCTCAGAAGGCCCGCAAGATGGGCATGGGCATCCCCTTTGTGCAGCAGGATATGCGCAAGCTCCACCTGCACCGGCAGATGGATGCGGTCATCGCGACCTGCGATGGCGTCAACTACCTGACGCAGGACAAGGATGTGCTGGCCTTCTTCACCGCGGCCTACGCGGCCCTGCGGCCCGGCGGTGCGCTGATCTTCGACGTTTCCACCCCGTGGAAGCTGGAGAACCTGCGCGGCAACCAGATCATCTGCGAGGATCGCCAGGACGTGACCTACATGTGGCAGAATCGCTTCGACAAGGCTCAGGGGCTGCTGGATATGCACCTGTGCATTTTCCTCAGGCAGAAGGACGGCTCCTACCGCCGCATCGACGAGGAGCAGCGCCAGCGGGCCCACACGGCGGAAAACCTGCGGACGCTGCTGCACGGCGCGGGCTTTACGAGCGTGAGGGTCTACGGCAACAGCCGCATGGAAAGCCCCCGGGAGAATGAGCAGCGCTGGCATATCGCGGCGATCAAGCCCGAGGACGCGGTCAGCCTTTGAATGAGTGGAACGAGGAGAGCATAAGAAATGGATGCTGAACGTAAGGAACTGATGGAGCGCCGCGAAGGCGACGAAATGATCCGCATGACCCTCTGCGGGGGCCAGGTGCGCGTGATGATGTGCGAAACCACCAACATGGTGCAGCGCGCGGCGGATATCCACAACGCGACCCCGGTGTGCACCGCCGCCATGGGCCGCCTGATGACGGCGACCTCCATGCTGAGCGTGATGATGAAGGGCGAGCGCGAGTCCGTCACCGTCAACATCAAGGGCGGCGGCCCCATGGGCACGCTGACCGCTGTGGGCGACCATGGCGACATCAAGGTCTGCGCGGATGATCCGCAGGTGGATTTGCCCACCCGCGCCGACGGCAAGCTGGATGTGGGCGGCGCCATCGGCAAGGACGGCTACATGACCGTCATCAAGGATCTGGGCCTGCGCGAGCCCTACATCGGCCAGATCGAGCTGGTGTCGGGCGAACTGGGCATCGACTTTGCCAACTACTACACCGTGTCCGAGCAGTCCCCCTCGCTGGTGGCGCTGGGCGTGCTGGTTTCCGGCGACGCGGTGCTCAAGGCCGGCGGCCTGCTGATCCAGCCCCTGCCCGGCTGCGAGGAGGAGATCATCGACCAGCTGGAGCTGCGCAGCCCCATGTTTGCGGACCTGAGCCGGGAAATGACCTTCGCCCCCAAGGAGGA
>JBGVOA010000430.1:0-2610 GCA_045126095.1 Christensenellales bacterium
TGGTGTTGTGGGGCCGCAACTCGAACGTTATAGTAAGTTATGAACACGACCGCATCATCGACGCGGCGCGCCACGTCAGCCTGGATATGAGCCGCGTGCGCCAGGTGCAGCCGGGTCTGCCCTACCTGCCGCCGCCCGCGCAGGACAAGCTTTCCCCGGAGGAGGTGACGGCGGACGCGCTTCTGCCCCGCCTGGCCGCCTGCGGGGATGTGCCGCTGCACAAGGCCATCGCCGCCTGCGTGTCCGGCATGTCGAACCCTGCGGCAAAGGAGCTGGCCTTCCGCGTGCTGCCCGCCGGCTGCGACTGCACGGACGACCTGGCAGACGCCGCCGCCCGCCTCGCCGATCTCCTGCACCGCCTGCCCGGCATGACCGACCCGCGCGTCCTGCTGGACGACGCAGGCGATCCGGCGGACGTGTTCGCCTTCCCATATCTCATGCACCCGCTGGAGAATCAGCAGCCCTGCCCCACCGTGTCGCAGGCGCTGGAGCGCTTCTTCGGCAGCCGCGACCAGGCAGATCGCCTCACGCAGAAAAGTGCCACCATGGTCAAGCTCCTCAAAACGCACATCGAGCGCTGCGAAAAGAAGCTGGCCCAGCAGGAGGCCGACCTGACCGACACCGCCCGCCTGGAAGAGTACCGCCTCTTCGGCGAGCTGCTCAACGCCAACCTCTGGCAGCTGCAAAAGGGGCAAACGGAGGCCACGCTGCCCAACTTCTACGATGAAAACGGCGGCACGGTGACCATCCCGCTGGACATCCAGCTGACCCCCGTGCAGAATGCCCAGCGCTACTTCAAGAAGTACCAGAAGGCCCGCACCACCCGTGAAATGGCCGCCGAACAGAAGACCGCGACCCTCGCCGAGCTGGACTATCTGGAAAGCACCCTGCTGGACGTGGGCAAGTGCGTGGGCGAAGCGGAGCTGGAGGAGATCCGCCAGGAGCTGCAGTCCACCGGGTACATCAAGAAGGGTCTGGGCCGCCGCCAGCAGCGCGCGCTGCCCAAGTCGAAGCCCTACCACTACCGGAGCGAGGACGGCGTGGACATCTACGTCGGCAAAAACGCCGCGCAGAACGAGCGCCTGACCCAGGGCGCGCGGCCCAATGAAACCTGGCTCCACGCCAAGGATATGCCCGGCAGCCACGTCATCATCAAAATGGAGGGCGACATCCCGGATACGACCCTCGCTGCCGCCGCCACCCTCGCCGCCTGGTACTCCAAAGGCCAGCGTTCCACCATGGTGCCCATCGACTACACCCTCCGTCGCCATGTGAAAAAGATCCCCGGCGGCGCCACAGGTATGGTTACTTATACCAATCAGAAAACCGTCTACATGACCGTCACCGAGACAGATGTGAAGAAGATTACACTGGTGGAGGGCTGACGCATGGCTGACGACACCTATGAGGCTGCTCTGGGCCGTACCCTCTGGCAGCAGCAGGAAGAGCAAATCGTCCACAACCCCTATGCCCACGAGCAGCGCAAGCTGGACTGCATCCGCCGGGGCGACACGGACGGCCTGATCGCCTGTCAGACGGAGAAATGGTCCGGGCAGATCGGCAAGGTGGGCGAAACGCCCCTGCGCCAGGCGAAGAACATCGGCATCATCGTCATCGTTCTGGCCTCCCGCGCCGCCATCGACGGCGGTCTGCCCAGCGAAATGGTCTTCACCCTGGCAGACACCTGCATTCTGTCCATTGAGGCCATGTCAACCCCTGATGATGTGTATCGGGCGACCCATGCCTACGAAGCCGACTTCTGCCGCCGCGTGGCCGCGCTGCCCAGGAACACCACCGCCAACGCCCACGTGCGGCGTGCGAAGGCCTTTATCGCCGCAAACCTGCATGAACCGCTGACTGTGCAGGATGCTGCGTCTGCAGCAGGCGTCACGGCCGATCACCTGTCCGAACTCTTCCGTCTGCATGAAGGGCTGCCCCTGCAGGCTTACATCCGCCGGGAAAAACTGCGCCGCGCCTCGCATCTGTTGCGCTACGGCACACAGCCTGTCGGCGAGATCGCTGCCGTGCTGGCATTTTCCAGCCAGAGTCACTTCGCTGCTGCATTCCGCCGGGAATTCGGAATGCCCCCGCAACAATACCGGGACAACTTCGCCTCCAGCCGGGACTGACGACATTATTCCCGTAATTTTGATAGTACAAACGCCTCCCCTGTGTTACCATGAAGGTACAGAAGGGAGGCATTTTCATGCCCATGAACGTTCATATCACCCCACGCCGCATCATTGGCCGCCGCAGCCCGATGATCTACGGCCACTTTATCGAGCACTTCCACCGCCAGATCTACGGCGGCGTGTACCAGCCCGGCCATCCGCTGTCGGACGAGGACGGTTTCCGCACGGACGTAATGGACGCCATGCGGCGCATCCGCGTGCCGATCCTGCACTGGCCCGGCGGGTGCTTTGTGTCCTCCTACCACTGGAAGGACGCGGTCGGCCCGGAGCGCAAGCCCTTCTTCGACAAGGCCTGGCGGGTGGAAGACCCCAACACCTTCGGCACGGACGAGTATGTGCGCTTCTGCCGGAAGCTGGGGTGCGAGCCGTACATCTCCACCAACGCCGGCACCGGCACGGCGGAGGAGATGAGCGACTG
>JBGVOA010000431.1:0-9810 GCA_045126095.1 Christensenellales bacterium
CAGGGCATGGTATCGCCGCACGCGTCGCACAGGCCGTCGCCGGTTTCATCGTAATGGTCGGCGAACTCCATGCTATCTCCGGAGCAGCAAATCTCGCAATAGCGGTAGTGCCCCCCGGTTGTGCTGGGGGACCACTGGGACATTTGGGGATGCACGGTGTCAAGCTCGCCGTAGCTCTCGCCGCAGGCTTCGCAGATGGCCCGCACCCTGCAGGTTGCGGTGCCGCCATAGTGATCTTCATAGATGAAGGATTCCGGAGCCACGCAGAGGACGCAGTATTTCCGATGCTGTTTGGAGGAGATGTTCTCCCAGTCGCTCAGAACATGCACGTCGGAACGTTCGCCGTAGAGCTGGCCGCATGCCTCACAGGCGGCCAGCTCGGAGCAGGTAGCCGCACCGCCGTAGTGATCCTCGAAGATGAGGGTTTCTTGATCCCAGCAGAGGACGCAGTATTTAAAATGCTGTTCGGTGGTGCAGGGCTCCCAGTCGCTTATGTCGTGCTCGGTAGAAAGGTCGCCGTATTGAGTGCCGCATACCTCGCACACGGCCTGTCCGATGCAGGTAGCCGTGCCGCCGGAGTGATCCTCATAGATGAAGGTTTCTGGATCCCAGCAGAGGGTGCAGTATTTGTAATGCTGTTCGTCGTTGCGGGGCTCCCAGTCGCTTATGTCGTGCTCGGTAGAATAGTCGCCGTATTGAGTGCTGCATACCTCGCACACGGCCTGTGCGCTGCAGGTAGCCGTGCCGCCGGAGTGATTCTCGTACTCCTGGTGGCTACCGCACATCAGGCACCTGCGGTAGTGCTGACTATCGTCGTGGAAGGCCCAAGCGCTCATGTTGGGATGCTCGTCAGACAGCGCTCCGTAGCTCGCGCCGCAGCTTTCGCAGATGGCCAGCTCAGTGCAGGTAGCCGTGCCGCCGGAGCAGTCCTCGATCACGACGTCACCATAGTTGGGGCAAGACTCGCCCGACTGGAGGCTGAGAGCGCAGCCGGAAGAATGCGTGTCGTTGTGGTTGGGCACGTCAGACTGGAACGTGCATTCGGGGAGCGTGGTGCAGAAGCGGCACCTGTCGTGTGAACTGTGGTAAATGGTAAATTCGCCGCAGTCATCACAGGTATAGACACAGTGTGTGCCCTCGGCAGAGGACAGTAACGCGCGGACCTGGCAGGACGGGCAGGGGGCAGAGGCGACGATCCGCGCTTGTGCTGAGGTTGCCATCAGCAGCAAGGCTGTCAGCGTCAGAACCCAAAAGAGAAGCTTCTTTTTCATGAAGACACCTTCCTTCGATTGTCGAATTGAGCATCGGGAATCAAACGGTTCATCACATGTATCCTCAGTATATCAAAGGCTACGGAAATTGTCAAGATTCGCTCTTGTTTTAGAAAAACACGAAAACAGGCCATCGCGCAATGCGACAGCCTGTTAACAGCAATCTCATCTGATCGGAAGCGATGAGCCTTCGTAATAGCTTCAGACGCTCCCGAAAGAGAGTCCGTATGTAAAGCCTTACTGGAGGCCGAAACGCTTCTTGAAACGATCAACGCGTCCGCCGGTATCAACCAGCTTCTGCTTGCCGGTGTAGAAGGGATGGCACTTGGAGCAGATATCCACCTTCAGTTCCTTCTTGGTAGAACCGGTCTCAAACGTCTCACCGCACACGCAGCGAACGATGCACTTGCCGTAGTTGGGATGGATCTTTTCCTTCATTGCGATTTCACCTCTTTCGCGTCTGCAATGGCGACTGAAACAGCCGCAGGGACTATTGTATCACATTCGGCGGGGGAATGCAAGGGGTCTTTTCTTCTTTTTTTATGGGATTTGTGATTTCTGCGATGAAAAGTTGCCGTAAAGGTTTACTGAACTGCATCGACCCAGGTGCGGATGCGGGAGAGGAGCTCCTCGCTGCTGCCGGCAGCATCCAGCATGCGCAGCAATTCGGGGATAGCCTTCTCGGCGGGAATCTCACGCAGCACGGATCGGATCAGCTTCAGGCTATCCTGCTCTGCGGGGGACTGGATGCCCTCGGCGCGGCGGGTGCCGGAGAAGTTGAGGTCGATGGCAGGGCGCACGCCCTTCTTTTCCAGGCTTGCATCCAGCAGCAGCTCCATGTTGGCCACGCCGCGGAAGTCGTTGATGATGGCCTCGTCCAGCTTGCTGGCGGGATCGTTGTTCATCACGGCGATGACGGTGAGGGAGCCGCCCTCGCGCAGGCAGCGGGCATAGCCGAAGAGGCGCTTGGCCTTCTGCAGGCTGGCGGGGTTGACCGTGCCGGGCTGGCGGCCCTGCTGCATGGCGGCGGCTGTGAAGATGCGGGAGAGCGCGGTCAGGCTGTCCACCAGGAGGATGACGTCCTGCTTCATCTCCACCATGCGGGCGGCGGACTCCACAGCCAGGTCAGCCAGGCGCAGGTGATGCTCCGGCGGCATATCGAAGGTGGAGGTCAGCACCGGGCAGGTGACCTGCTCGCGGAACTCGGTGATCTCCTCAGGCCGCTCGTTGAACAGGAGCACGTTCAGGTGTGCCTCGGGGTGGTTGCGGTGGATGGCGTTGGCCAGGTGTACCATGAGGCCGCGCTTATCCGTTTCCGTCGGGCAGACGATGAGGCCGCGCTGGCCAAAGCCGATGGGCGCGATCAGCTCCATCAGGCGCAGGTCGTCCGGCGTTTCACCCTCGGCGCTGCGCAGACAGATGCGGCGCTTGGGGTAGATGGGCGTGAGCTCCTCAAAGGCGGGGCGGCTCTGCAGCGCATCGGGGGCAATGCCGTTGACGCTGGAGAGGTAGAGCATGGCGGCGTACTTATCGCCATCGCGCATCGGGCGGATGCGGCCCACCACGCGGTCGCCCGCGCGCAGACCAAAGCGGCGCACCTGGGAGGCCGCCACGAAGATATCCTTGGCCGTGGGCAGCAGGCAGTCCGTGCGCAGGAAGCCGTAGCCCTCCGGGTGCATTTCCAGCACGCCGCTGCCCTCGGGGCAGTCAGCGGGGGTCAGCATCTCAGCGGCGGAGGGAGCGGGGCGCTGCTCCGGCGCGGGGCGGGTCGGGGTTTCGGCGGGGCGCTGGGGATAGCGGGGGACGTCGCCATAGGCAGGGCGGCGCTCGGCCTGGTAGGCAGGGCGAGGCTCAGCCTGATAGGCGGGGCGGGACTCAGCCTGATAGGCGGGACGGGATTCAGCCTGGTAAGTCGGCCGGGGCGCCTCCGTGCGGATGGTACGATCTTCCTCGCGGGTGACGATGTTCTCCTGCGGACGAACGGGCATGGGCGCGGGCTCCTGCGCAGCGGGGCCGAAGCGGGGGGTGAAGCCCACGGGGCGCGTGGTCTGTGTCCGCTGGCTTTCGGTGGGGCGGGGCGCGGCGCTGCGGTTGGCGAATGCCGGCGCCTGATAGGCAGGCTTGGTGTTGAAGCGGGGCGCGGCGGGTGCTGCGTTCTGCCGGAATCCCTGGACGGGCGTGGGCTCCGCCGGGGCGGGCTTTTCCGGGGGTTCAGTCTCCTGGGCGTCGGTCTCGACGGGGGTCTTCTGCACCTCGTCCGCCGGGGCAGCCTTCGGCTTTTCGCCGGTGATCTCCTCCTGCAGCCGCTCAACGATGCCCTGCTTGGAGATGCCCGCACGCAGCGGCACATGCAGCTCCTTGGCAAGCTTGCGCAGCTCGATCACTGTCATTTCGTTCAGGTTCATATCAGACATGGGATGCCTCCTTACGCAGCGGGATCAGCGGCGCGCCACAATAAAGTCGCGGGTGACGGCCGTTTCGACAAAGTGCTGGAAGTCGTCATAGGGCGGCTCGAGCAGCGGGGTGAAGCCTGCCTCGGTCAGCAGCTGGGCGAGGTCGGCCTTCTTGAGCGTCAGCGTGTTGAAGGACAGGGCAATGGCGCCGCCGGGCAGCAGCGCGCCGCGCCATGCGGGCAGCGCGCGGGCCATCAGCTGCGTGAAGCTCTCCTTGCGCCGGCCATCCTGCGGGGCGTGCTGCACGCCATAGGGCAGGTCGCTGACGATCAGGTGGACGGGCTGCTTCTTCATAAGCTCGCTGGTGAGGGAGGTGTCCGCCAGGAACAGGGACAGGGTGCGGGTGTCCTCCGCGCGGAAATGCTCCTTGGTGTCCGCAATGGTGTAGACCGCCGCCGGGATGGCCTGCTTGCGGACGGTGCGGCTGTTCTGGTCCAGCTTGTGCTTGAGGCGGTGGAACTGCAGGTGGCGCTCGAAATAGTCCGCCGCCTCCTTCAGGTCGCGCCTGTCAACGTCCACGCCCACGGCGCTCATGCCCTGCTGCAGGGCCACAAAGCAGGTGGTGCCCCGGCCGCACATGGGGTCCAGGACGGTCAGCGGCTTGTCATCGGTGAAAAAATCGCTGGCGGCATGGGCGCAGTTGAGCATCATGCGGGTGAAGACCGCGCTGGTCTTGCCCTTGTATTTGAGCACCTCGGGCAGATCCTCGGTGAGATAGTCGTGGCTGACCTTTTCCAGCGGACGCAGCATGCCGTCCACATGCTCGCAGATGAGCAGCGCGGCGCTGTGGCGGGAAAGGGCGGAGAGCTGCGCGGGGGTCAGCGCGTCCGCCTCGAAGGTGAGGAAGGATACGCCGCCGATCTTTTCGCAGCTGACAGGGCATGCAAGCTCCAGCCCCTGGAGCAGGCAGGAAAGCTCGGCCTGACCAAGCTTAAGCTGCGCCTCCCGGTAGCGGATGTTGGCGTGCGGCGTCAATTGAATACAGAATTGCATGAGAAGCCTCTTTCTATGGTGGTTATGCAAAATGAAGCATCGATAAAATCAGTATACCAAATATTCCAGCCCGATGCAAGAGGAATTTGCGCGCCGGCCGTTGAAACTTACATGCAACGACCTGTTTACACAAGAATATGCAAGGCGTTGCGGGAAGGAGCGGAGGCCCATGGCTGTGATTCACAAGGGGAAATGTGATCCACGGAAGAAGCTGCGGCGGACGGCTGTGCTGCTGACGCTGTGCTGGCCGGTGGCGCTGTGCGCGCTTGCACTGACGGCGGCGTTTTACTGGCTGGGCTGGGAACGGCTCCTGTCCCTGGCGCAGGGGTGGCGCAGGGGCTTCATGGCCTGGGCGCTGCAGCCGGGCGCGGGCGTCGACGGCACGCAGGAATGGCTGCAGACTCTCTGGCATGCGGCGGAAACAGCGCTGACCGGCGTGGGCTGGGGCCTGTATGGCCTGACGCTGGCGCTGCCCGGGCTGCTGGGCCTGGGGCTGGCGGCGCTCCTGATCGGCCTGTTCCGCCCGGCGCTGCGGGAATACCGGTCCCTGCGGGCGAAAACGCAGGCGGTGACGGCGGCGCTGAAGCTGCTGGCCCCCTTGCCAGGCAGCTGCCACATCTTCCGGCACAAGCGGATCGTGCTGGAGGATGCTGCGATGCAGACGGAGCTGATTCTGGCGGGTCCCGGCGGCGTGGTGGTGATGGAGGTGCGCGGCGAAACGGGCCTCATTGAGGGATGCGTGACGGACGTGGTGCTGCGCCGCCGCTGCCCCAACGGGGATGTGGAAAAGCTGCGGAATCCCGCGCGCCCGGCGGTGGCGGGGGCGCTGCGGCTGACCCAGCTGCTGCAGCGGCAGGGGATCCATGTGCATGTGCAGCCCTGCGTGCTCTTTGTCAGCGAGGAGGCCAGCGTGTATGTGCAACCGCCGGAAATGCTGGAATCCGGCGGGCGGAGGGCTCGCATCAGCGCATGCGTGATGACCGATGCCACCAGCTTCTGGGATCAGCTGGGCCGCAGTTATGCCTCCGGGCAGGCGCTGACGCACACGGCGGTGGAGGCGATTGTTACCGCCATCCGCAAGGCGCCGGAGGGCCGGATTCGTGGCTGACATAAGCAGGCGGGGCAGGGGAGTGCATTCCCTGTCCCGCCTCTGGCATAAGAAAAACCCCCGGCCCATGTGGGCAGGGGGCGTTTCATCTTGAGCAAAACTCAATCAGCCGATCTCAAACCGTGACTGCCGCCTGATCAAGGGGTGTAGCCCCGGTCTGCAGGAGACCGATCAATACTTGCGCTTGCGGGCAGCCTCAGCCTTCTTCTTGCGCTTGACGCTGGGCTTCTCGTAATGCTCGCGCTTACGGACTTCCTGGATGACGCCTGCGCGGGCGCACTGACGCTTGAAGCGCTTCAGGGCGCTCTCCAGGGATTCGTTCTCACGGACGCGTACCTCGGACACTGTTCTCCCTCCTTTCGCTCATCTCGCCTTGACATCAGCCGAATAGACAGACGGATGGCGAAAAAACCGTACAGTCATTATAGCAAAAACATTCCCGCTCGTCAATCCCTGAATTTGCGATTTTTCCGATATTTTTTTGTAAAATCGCGGGGGAGAACGCCTCATCAGTCAGCGCGTACGCTGACTGCTTCTCCTCAGGGAGAAGCCTGTGGCGTGGGTCAGGGCTGCATAGCCTTCCCCTTGAGGGGAAGGCGCCCGAAGGGCGGATGCGGTGGACGCTGCGGGGAAGTCAAGCTGCATGCAACGGATCAGTCCATCTTTTCGGACAGCTTCTTGCCGCCCAGAACGTGGAAGTGCAGGTGGTTGACGGTCTGGCAGGCGTCGGGGCCGCAGTTGGAGATGGTGCGGAAGCCGCCGGTGAGGCCTTCCAGCTCGGCGACCTTCTTCACCGCGCGCAGGCAGGCCGCCAGGGTCGCGTCGTCCGCTTCGTCAATGCCGGACATGCCGGTGACGTGGGTCTTGGGCACCACCAGCACATGGGTGGGCGCCATGGGGGCGATGTCGCGGAAGGCGTAGGTCTTCTCGTCCTGATACACGCAGGTGGAGGGGATGTCGCCCTTGATGATCTTGCAGAACAGGCAGTTATCCATATGGATCAATCCTTTCCTTATTATATAGCGTCAGATCAGCTCGCCGGTCATGCCCTCTGCCGTGGGGTTCGTCAGGCGGACGGTCACGATGCGGCCTGGCACGCAGGCGGGGCAGTCAGCGATGGTGACGGGGATGTACTCCGGGGTGTAGCCGTGCCAGAGACCGCCGATCTTTTCCTCGATCAGCACGGTGGACTCCTTGTCTACCCACTGCGCCTGATAGGCTGCGGCGGTTTCCTCGCCCAGGGCGATGAGCTCCCGGGTGCGGCGCTCCTTCACGGCCTTCGTCAGCTGCCCGGGCATGACCGCAGCCTTCGTGCCCTCGCGGGGGGAGTAGGGGAAGACGTGGATCTTGGCGTAGCCCACGTCCCGGATGACCTGCCGGGTCTCTTCGTACTCTTCCTCGGTCTCGCCGGGGAAGCAGGTCAGCACGTCGGTGGTGAAGGCGGCCATGGGGAAGGCTGCGCGCAGGTTCGCTACCGCCTGCATGTACATGGTCATGTTGTAACGGCGGGCCATGCGGGCAAGCACGGTGTTGCTGCCGGACTGCAGCGCCAGGTGGAACTGGGGGCAGACCTTGGGCATCGCGGCCAGCGCCTGGGAGAATTCCACCGTCGCGATGGTGGGCTCCAGGCTGCCCAGGCGGATGCGCTGCACGCCTTCAACCTCATGCACCGATCGAATTGCGTCCAGCAGGGTCGAGCCGTCGCCCAGATCCTTGCCGTAGCTGGACAGGTGGATGCCCGTCAGCACCAGCTCGGTGTACCCGGCGGCGACCAGGCGAGCGGTTTCCTCGCGGATGTTGGCAATATCGCGGCTGCGGATGGGCCCGCGCACGCTGGGGATGATGCAGTAGGTGCAGTGGTTGTTGCAGCCCTCCTGGATTTTGAGGGTTGCGCGGGTGTGCTCGTCCTGGGTGGTGATGGTCAGCTCCTCGAAGGGCGTGGCGGCGTTCAGCTCGTTGACTGCGCTGATGGGGCCGTCCTCGATCGCCTTCTCCAGCAGCTCCACTACCTTGTCCCGGTGCTGGGTACCGATGATGAGCTTCGCGCCGGTCTCCAGCAATTCCGATCCCTTGCGCTGGGCCAGACAGCCCGCCAGGACGATGGCGCTCTCCGGATGCTCGCGGCGCAGGCGGCGGGTGAGCTGCAGGGACTTCTTGTCGCCCGTGCCGGTGACGGTGCAGGTGTTGATGACGTACACATCCGCGGCCGCCTCAAAGGGAACGATCTCGTACCCGGCTGCGCGGAATTTCTCCAGCATGGCCTGGGTATCGTACTGGTTCACCTTGCAGCCGAGGGTGTGGAAAGCAACGGTTTTCATGGGTTCACTCCATATCGCCGTACAGGCAGAATAGTGCGCTCATGGCGCAGAGGCCGGCGGTCTCGGTGCGGAGAATCCGCGGGCCCAGGGTGACGGACTGGCAGGAGGCTTCCTTCATCCGGGCGATTTCGTCCTCGGACATGCCGCCCTCGGGACCGATGACGATGGCCAGGTCGGTGATCTCCGGGTGCTCGGCGTGAAACTTCGCCAGGGAATACCCCCGCGCGTCCTCCCACGGGACGATGGCCGCCTGATGCTGGGGGAGCGTCGCCAAAAGTTGCTTGAAGCTGATTGGCTCCAACACCTGCATCATCTCGCACCGGCCGGACTGCTTGCAGGCCTCGCGGGCGATCTTCTGCCAGCGCTCCTGCTTTTTGCGGCCGTCCTTCGCGTCCAGCTGTACCACGCAGCGGCTCATGGCGACGGGCACCACGGCGCATGCGCCCAGCTCGACACTCTTCTGCACGATCAGCTCCATTTTGTCCGCCTTGGGCAGGCCCTGATAGAGGGTGATGCGCAGCTTCGCCTCGGTGGAGGGCAGCTCACTGAGGATGTGAACCTCGACTTCCTCACCGATGGACGCGATCTCGCCGGAGAAGCGTCTGCCGTCTGCAAACAGCTCGCAGCTTTCGCCCTCCTTCATCCGCAGCACGCGAGTGGCGTGGCGGGCGTCCTCCTCGCAGAGGTACGCAGCATTGCCTGTCACGCCCCGGTCGTCAGCATAAAAGCGGTGCATCAGTCAGGCCTCCTGGACAGCATGGCGACCCACTCGCCCTTGCGGCGGATCTCAAGAATGGTGTAGTTGGCCTCAGTCAGCGCATTCACCACGTCCTGCTCGCGCTCCTTGATGATGCCGGAGCAAATGAACAGGCCGCCCTCCACGATGTGAGGGATGAGGGGCTTGGCGAACATGCAGATGACGTCGGCGATGATGTTGGCCACGCAGACCTCGCACACGCCGTCGGTGGATTCCAGCAGATTGCCCTCCACTGCACGGATGACGCTCTGCAGATTGTTGTGCTCCACATTCTCCTTGGCGACCTTGACGGCGGTGGGATCGATGTCGATGGCCAGCACGTCCTTTGCGCCCAGCATCGCCGCGCCGATGGCCAGGATGCCGGAACCGGTGCCCACGTCGATGACGGTATCGACGGGCTGCTTGAGCATCACGTCCTCCAGCAGCTCAAGGCACATGCCGGTGGTCTCATGGGTGCCGGAGCCAAAGGCCATGCCGGGGTCGATCTCCATGACCAGGTCGTTCTCCTGGGCGTCGTAGAGCTCCCAGGTGGGCTTGACCACCAGGCGCTTGCCGGCGCGGAAGGGCTTGTAGAACTTCTTCCACACCTCGCTCCAGTCCTCGTCGTGGACGTTGACGGTATTGATCTCCAGGCTGCCCAGGTCGATGCCCAGGTCGGCGGACTTCAATTCGGCCATGCGGGTCTTCAGCGCGCCCATGCGGTCGGCGAACTTCTCGTCCGGCTCAAACCAGGCGTGGACGACCACGTCCTCCGGCAGGGTGTTGATGAGGTTGGGGTCAATGATCTCCCAGTAGCCGTTGGGCTTGTCGGGATCGGGAATATCGGCGCGATCCTCGACCATGGTGCCGGTGGCGCCTTCGTTCATCAGGGCTTCGGACACGATGTCCGCGCCCATGGTAGTGGTGTGTA
>JBGVOA010000432.1:0-2752 GCA_045126095.1 Christensenellales bacterium
GGGCGGCCTGCAGGAGCAGCATGACATGCTGCAGGAGACCGTCAAGAATCTGCGTGCTAAGGCCCGCGAGTACCGCGATGCGGTGGCCGGCCTGATCCGCGAGCACCAGGAGGCGCTGGACGCCATCGAGCTGGCGGACGAAGAGTAAAGCCCATTCCGGCAGGCGGGACAAAACGTCCTGTCTGCCGTTTTTGATTTCCACGCATATAGCGGAAGGAGGCGGAGAACCGATGGAGCAGCTGCGCGCAGCCGTGCGCACGGTGGTGGAGTTCACCCTGCATGGCACGGATATCCGCCCCATGGGCGGTCAGCTGCGGGACATGCAGGAGGGCGTGCTGGGCCACAAGGCTCGTCAGGCGCTGCTGGGGGAGGGCTGGGAGGCAGAAAAGCCCCTGAGCCTCACTGTTCCCGTGGAGGAGGACGAGGCGGAACTCGTCATCACCGGCCGCATGGACGCCTTCTGCGATGGGGACGTACCCGTCATCGAGGAAATCAAGCTCTGGCAGCGCAAGGAGCCGCCGGAGGCCCCCGTGCCCGCCCACGAGATGCAGGCTGTGTGCTACGGGCATATGCTCTGCGTCAGCCGGGGGATCGGCGAGGTGCTGATCCGCGTGGCCTATGTGGACCGGCGCGGCCGGGTGCGCGGGCAGTTCGACCGTCAGCTGACGGCGGAGGCGTGCGAGGCGGAGTTCCGCACGGTGCTGGAGCCCTACGTCCACCGGCTGCGGATCATCCGCCGCCACCGCCGCGAAAGGGACGCATCCCTCCGCGCGCTGCGCTTCCCCTTTGCGGGTTACCGGCCCGGTCAGAGGGAGATGGCGGTGCAGGTTTACACGGCGGTGAAGCTGCAAAAGCGGCTCTTCGCCTCCATGCCCACGGGCACGGGCAAGTCGGTGGCGGCGCTCTTCCCGGCCCTCAAGGCCCTGGGTGAGGGCCTCACCGGGCAGGTGTACTACCTCACCGCCCGCACCACCCAGCGCCAGGGCGCGCAGGAGGCGCTGACCCGCCTGCGCCGTCAGCCGCTGCACCTGTGGACGCTGACCCTGGACGCCAAGGACAAGCAGTGCCCCGCCAAAACGCTCTGCCACCCTGACTACTGTCCCCGCGCCAAGGGGCATTTCCTGCGCGATCACGCCGCCATCGAGGAGATGCTGCAATCGGACGACTGGTCGCCCGAAAACATCCGGGCCATGGCGGAGAAGCACTGCATCTGCCCGTTTGAATTCAGCCTGTCCCTGGCGGAGATCGCCGACCTGACCATCTGCGATTACAACTACGCCCTCGATCCCGCTGTGCACATCCAGCGCATCTTTGACAAAACGGCGGACGTGACCCTGCTCATTGACGAAGCGCACAACCTCCTGCCCCGCGTGCGGGATATGCTCTCCGGCTGGGTGGATGGCGGACGCATCCGTCGTCTGCGGACGGTGGTGGGCAAGTCAGCGGGCCGCAGCCACGCGCTGTACAAAGCCATGACGGCGGTGCTGCGTGCGCTGGACGACCTGCCCATCCCGGCGGACGAAAAGCAGGAGGGCACGTTGTCCGCCATTCCTCAGAGCCTCGATCATGCCTGCATGGAGCTGGCCGACGCGCTCCTGTCCATCCAGGACGCCTCCTTCAACTGGGACGAGGCGGGGGAGAAGCTGGGCGACACGCTGCTGCCGCTGCTCTCCTTTGTGCGGGCCCGGCGGCGGGACACGACGGAGTACGCCTGGCTCTGGCAGGGCCGGAAAAGCCGCACCGTCCACGCCTTTGCGCTGGATGTGGCGGACTATTTCGCCGAAACCACCAAGCGCCTCTCCGGCGTGGTGTGCTTTTCCGCCACGATGCATCCCCTGGAGGACATGAAGCGCCTCCTGGGCGGCACGGAGGAGGACGCGTGCTTCGCCATGCCCTCGCCCTTCCCCAGGGAGAACCTGCTCATCCTCCAGCAGGACGTGAACACCCGCTACCGGCACCGTGGGGATGCCTGCGAGGCCATTGCAGCGGCCATCCGCGCGATGACGTCCGCCAAACCGGGGCGATACATCGCCTTTTTCCCCAGCTTTGCGTTCATGAAGCAGGCGGCGGAGCAGCTGGGTGTGCCCTTCCAGATGCAGCGCAGCGGCATGACCGATGCGGAGCGGGCGGACTTCCTCGCGCCCTACACGGCGGACGGCCCTGCGTCCGTGCTGAGCCTGTGCGTGCTGGGCGGCGTGTTCGCCGAGGGCATCGACCTGCCCGGCGACGCGCTGGACGGCGTGGTCATCGTGGGCGTGGGTCTGCCCCAGGTGAACCTCTTCCAGGAGACCCTGCGCGACTACTACGACCGCACGATGGAGGCGGGCTTCCTCTACGCCTACATGCTGCCGGGCATGCACAAGGTGGCGCAGGCCGTGGGCCGCGTCATCCGCACCGAAACCGACCGGGGCGTGGCGCTCCTGCTGGATGACAGGTATCGGCAGGGCGCGTACAGGCGGCTTTGCCCGGAACACTGGCACATCAATTATGAATCAGGAATTAGGAATGATGAATTCAGAGTGAAGGACTTCTGGCATTCAGAGGAGTCCGACGAGTAAAACAGCATATGAAAAGGCCCTCCGCCTGGCGGGAGGATTGTTAAGGAACATTTTATCCCACTACGAGAAAAGACGAGCATCCGGTGAACATGCCGGATGCTCGTTTGCGTATGTGCCCCCACAAACGCAATGCACTGGCACAGTGCTATAATTGCGCCCTCCTGTGGATTTTGGGCTGCTCGCCAAATTGGAAT
>JBGVOA010000433.1:0-4188 GCA_045126095.1 Christensenellales bacterium
GAAGGCCTGTATGTCGAGGAGAAATGGGAGGAGGCATGGCGCATCAACCTGCTGCTGGCTGAGGAGGGCGACACGCTCTCCATGCTCCGGCTGGGCGACCATTGCATGAACGGCCTGGGCACCCCGCAGGACGAGGCTGCCGCCCTGCAGTGGTACGAGCGGGCGCAGGCGCACGGCAACCGTTACGCCAGCCGCTGCATCGCTCTGATGTACCTGAACGGTTGGGGCGTAGAGGCCGACGCGCATTATGCTGCCGCCTACGCGGAGCCGGGCGCTGACCGTCCGGTTTTCTCCAACCACGAACTGGCCTGCCTGTATCTTCTGGGCTGCGGGAACCTGGAGTCCGACATGGAGCAGGCGATGTACTGGTTCGATCAGTACGCCGATAAGACCATCCGCCAGCGGCCGGGTGGCGTTACAGAGAGCGAGTATCAGGAGCGCTACGAACGGCTGCTGGCCTCCTTCCGCACCTGGACGAACCTGCCTGAGGCGCTGTTCACCCGCCCCAGCCTCGTCACCCGTAGTCAGATTGACAGCGCGCTGCTCATGGGCAACTTCTGGCGCGACGGCGACGGCGGCATGGTCGACTATACTGAGGCCGCCCGCTGGTATGAGATGGTCATTGCGATGGACGAGGACTCTGCCAGCTACACATACCAGTCCGCGCACTATGAGCTGGGCAACTTCTACCGCGACGGCTCGCTGGGCGTGATCGACGCGGACAGGGCCATCCGCCACTTCGGCCATGCTGCCACCTATGACAGAATCGCGGAGCTGTTCCGCGACGGCCTGACTGGCCCCGACGGCACGGTATACCTCGCCTCGGATGTGGCCCTTGCCGAGGCCTTCGCGGCCGTGGATGAGTACCGCAAAACCTCCCCGGCGCACTGGGTTATCGTCGGTGACCTATTCCGCACCGGCATCGGCCCTGACGGACAGGCCATCGTCACCCCCGGCCCCTATCTCGCCGCAGTATTCTATTTCCGTGGCTATGACGACCCCCACTGCGCCGCGCAGCTGACGGAGATGTACAGGGCAGGCCTCATCACCGACCCGATGCTGCTCTACCACATCGCCCGGGACATCCCCTGGAGCGAGTGCGACGTGAGCGAGCTGATCCTGCTGCTGGCGGATGACCTGATCCACGGGCGCGTCACCACCTGGCTGTATGCTGATACCGCCGCCAATGGATACACCTGCGTCAACCTCGGCGCTGACCTGCTGGAGAGCGCGCTGGAAAAGGGCAAGCTCCCCGACCCGCAGGCCGCCTATGACCTGCTGGCGCTCGTCCCGTCAGCTGAATAAACGAATGCCCGGAACTGACCGTCACAGGCCAGCTCCGGGCATTATCATATCAGAAGTTGCGGGACATATCGTACTTGGAATAGAACTCCTTGCGGAAGTCCAGGAAGCAGTCATTCGCAATCGCCTCGCGGATCTGCTCCATCAGGTGCAGCAGGAAGCGCAGGTTGTGGATGGACACCAGGCGGCCGCCGGTGATCTCGCCCGAGCGCAGCAGATGGCGGATGTACGCGCGGGAGAAGTTCCGGCAGGTGTAGCAGTCACACTCGTCGTCCAGGGGGATGAACTCGCGGGCATGCTTGGCATTCTTGATGACCACGCGGCCCTTGCTGGTCATGGCGGTGCCGTTGCGGGCAACGCGGGTGGCCAGCACGCAGTCGAACATGTCCACGCCGCGCAGCACACCCTCGACCAGGCAGTCGGCAGAGCCCACGCCCATCAGGTAGCGAGGCTTCTCCACAGGCATGTAGGGGGCGATCTTGTCCAGCATGTCGTACATGATGGGCTTGGGTTCGCCCACGCTCAGGCCGCCGATGCCGTAGCCGATGAAGTCCATGTCCGCCAGGGTCTTCGCCGACTGGATGCGCAGGTCCTCATAAAATGCGCCCTGCACAATGCCGAACAGCGCCTGATCCTCGCGGTTGTGGTGCTTCTGGCAGCGCTCCGCCCAGCGATGGGTACGCTCCATGTTCAGCTTGGCCGTCTCGTAATCGCAGGGATAGGGGCTGCACACGTCAAAGGCCATAGCGATGTCTGCGCCCAGGGCCATCTGGATGTCCATCGACTCCTCCGGGCCGATGAAAAGGCGGCTGCCGTCCAGGTGGCTCTGGAAATCGACGCCCTCCTCGCGGATCTTGCGGATGCCGGCGAGGGAGAAGACCTGGAATCCGCCGGAGTCCGTCAGGATGGGCTTCGACCAGTTCATGAACTTATGCAGACCGCCGGCCTCCTTGATCAGGTACTCGCCGGGGCGCAGGTGCAGGTGGTAGGTGTTGGACAGCATGATCTGCGTGCCGATCTCCTCCATCTCCCGGGGCGTCATGGCCTTGACGCAGGCCGCCGTGCCAACGGGCATGTAGATGGGGGTCTGGATGTCGCCGTGGGGCGTATGCAGCACGCCCAGGCGCGCACCGGACTGCTTGCAGACATGCAGCAATTCATAGGAAAAAGGCTTGCTCACTGATCATTTCCTCCGTTGGGTTCGTTGGCCGTGCCGCCATTTTCCTGCGCGTCCCGCTCCTGAAGGATGGCGGCGGCGGAATTGGCGAAGGTGACCGCCATTTCGGTCAGCTCCGGCCCATAGGTATTCCAGACAGAGCCGCAGGGCAGATCCTGGAACACCATCGTCTTGTGGGTGATGGGATGCTCAATGGTCAGCTTATAGCCCCACAGAGCGATCTGCTGCCCCTGCAGGGCGTGTCCGTAGCGGTGGTCGCCCCAGAGAGGGTGACCCATTTCGCGCATCTGCACGCGGATCTGATGCTTGCGGCCCGTCTCCAGACGCAGGCGACACAGGCTGGTGCCGTTTCGGCTGCTCAGGCGCTCACCCTGCAGGATGGCCTGCTTGCCGCCACGCTCGTCCGCATCGCAGACCACCACGCGGCCCAGACGCTCATTCTCGATCAGGTAGTTGATCAGCTTGAAGCGGTCGCGGGGGGTGCCCTCCGCCACGCAGAGGTACTCGCGCCCCGCATCATGCTCGCGCATCTGCGCGGACAGGCGGGAGGCCGCCTTGCTCGTGCGTGCAAAGACCATCAGACCGCCCACGGGACGATCCAGCCGGTGCACCAGGCCCAGATACACGTTGCCGGGCTTGGCGTACTTCACGCGGATGTACTCTTTCAGATCGGTCAGGATGTCCAGGTCGCGGGTCTTGTCCGCCTGGGAGAGCATGTTCGGCGGCTTCACCGCCACGATGATATGGTTATCCTCGTAAATAATCTTAACCATGGGACCACCTTCCGCTGGCGCCGGCAGGCAGCACGCCGCCGGTGGACACGGGCAGGCACAGCTCCTCGGAGTCGATGCGTCCGCCGTGACGGCTGACGACGCACTTCTCCAGCATATTGCTCAGCACGCTGGCCTGGAAGCCCGTGGTGTAGCTGTTGATGAGGTAGAACAGCGGACGGTCGGAAAGCACCTGCGCGCAAGTGTCCACCAGGCCGTAGAGCTCGTTCTCCAGCTTCCACACCTCGCCCGACGGGCCGCGGCCGTAGCTGGGCGGATCCATCAGGATGCCGTCGTACTTATTGCCCCGGCGGATCTCACGCTGCACAAAGCGCAGCGCATCCTCGACAATGAAGCGGAAGCGGTTTTCCGGCAGACCGCTCAGCTCGCGGTTCTCCTTCGCCCACTGCACGATGCCCTTGCTCGCGTCCACATGGGTCACATGCGCGCCGGCCTGGGCGCAGGCGATGGTCGCCGCACCGGTGTAGCCGAACAGGTTCAGCACCTTCACGTCCGTGCGGCCCGAATTGCGGATCAGCTCCTGCATCCACACCCAGTTCGCCGCCTGCTCCGGGAACAGGCCCGTGTGCTTGAAGCTCGTCGGGCGGACGTAGAACTGCATGTCCTGGTGGCGGATCGTCCACCTTTCCGGCAGTCGCTTGAAAAACTCCCACTCGCCGCCGCCCTTTTCGCTCCGGTGATAGTGCGCCTGCGCCTGCTTCCACAGCGCCGGATTCGCCTTCGGCCAGATCGTCTGCGGATCAGGCCGCCTCAGAATCACGTCCCCCCACCGCTCCAGCTTCTCGCCGTCGCCCGTGTCCAGAACCTCATAATCAACCCACGTATCTGCTAAAAACATCGTGTTGCTCCTTTGCCGGGGTGCCTCCGGGAGGCAGGGCTCTGCCCTGCACCCGCCAAGGGCGCTGCCCTTGGATCCTG
>JBGVOA010000434.1:0-2936 GCA_045126095.1 Christensenellales bacterium
GTCAATAACTGTGCTAGCGCAATCGGCTGCTCATTCACGCATACATACTGCCTTCCCATACATATCCCCTCAAAATAGTGTGGTCCACCTGTGGCCCAGATGCACCCGGATATGCATGCGCAAAATCCACTTGCAGGAACACCCTTCCAGGCATGCAAAAAGGAGCCCCTCCTTGCGGAAGAGCCCCTGATTATTGCAGGAAATTACTTCTGAGCGTTCTCCACAGCCACAGCCACGGCGACGGTCGCGCCGACCATGGGGTTGTTGCCCATGCCGATCAGGCCCATCATCTCAACGTGCGCGGGCACGGAGGAGGAACCGGCAAACTGAGCGTCGGAGTGCATGCGGCCCAGGGTGTCGGTCATGCCGTAGGAGGCAGGGCCGGCAGCCATGTTGTCGGGATGCAGGGTACGGCCGGTGCCGCCGCCGGAAGCGACGGAGAAGTACTTCTTGCCAGCCTCGGTCATTTCCTTCTTGTAGGTGCCGGCAACGGGGTGCTGGAAGCGGGTGGGGTTGGTGGAGTTACCGGTGATGGAAACGCCCACGCCCTCGTGCCACATGATGGCAACGCCCTCACGGACGTCGTCAGCGCCGTAGCAGTTGACCTTCGCACGCTCGCCGTCGGAGTAAGCGGTCTTGTTGACGACGGTCAGCGCATGATCTTCCTTCACGTCGGCAGACAGGTAGTCATACTTGGTCTGCACGTAGGTGAAGCCGTTGATACGGGAGATGATCATGGCAGCGTCCTTGCCCAGGCCGTTCAGGATAACGCGCAGGGGGTTCTGACGAACCTTGTTGGCGTTGCGGGCGATACCGATGGCGCCCTCGGCGGCAGCGAAGGACTCGTGGCCGGCCAGGAAGGCGAAGCACTCGGTGGCCTCGTCCAGCAGCATGGCGCCCAGGTTGCCGTGGCCCAGACCAACCTGACGCTGGTCAGCAACGGAGCCGGGGATGCAGAAGGCCTGCAGGGCCTCGCCGATGCAAACGGCGGCTTCCTTCGCGGTCTTCACGCCCTTCTTCAGAGCAATGCCGGCGCCCAGCTCGTAGGCCCACTTGGCATTCTCGAAGCAGATGGGCTGGATGCCCTCGGTGATGCCGTAGCCGTCAACACCGTGGTCATTGTTGAACTTCTTCAGATCCTCCCAGGAGGCGAAGCCGTACTTGTCCAGAACAGGCTGCAGCTGAGGCATGCGGCCTTCGTAGTTTTCAAACAGAGCCATTATCACATACCTCCTATATTACTGATGACGGGGATCGATCCAGGCGACCGCGCCGTCTTCGGCCTTGAAGCGGCCGTAGGTGCCGATGTTCTTGGCATACGCCTCGTTGGGCTCGACGCCCTTCTTGATGGCATCCATCATCTTGCCCAGGGACAGGAACTGGTAACCGCAGATCTGGTTGTCCTTGTCCAGAGCAATCTTCAGCACGTAGCCTTCGGCCATCTCCAGGCAACGGGGTCCCTTCTCCAGGGTGCCGTACATGGTGCCGACCTGGCTGCGCAGGCCCTTGCCCAGGTCCTCCAGACCGGCGCCGATGCGCAGGCCGTCGTCAGAGAACGCGGACTGGGTGCGGCCGTACACGATCTGCAGGAACAGCTCGCGCATGGCGGTGTTGATGGCGTCGCACACCAGGTCGGTGTTCAGCGCCTCCAGGATGGTCTTGCCGGGCAGAATCTCAGAAGCCATAGCGGCGGAATGAGTCATGCCGGAGCAGCCGATGGTCTCGACCAGCGCCTCCTGGATCACGCCGCCCTTGACGTTCAGGGTCAGCTTGCAGGTGCCCTGCTGGGGAGCGCACCAGCCGATACCGTGGGTCAGGCCGGAGATGTCCTTGATCTCCTTCGCCTGCACCCACTTGCCCTCTTCGGGGATGGGCGCGGGGCCGTGATTCGGGCCCTTGGCGACGCAGACCATTTCTTCAACTTCCTTGGTGTAAAGCATCGGAATTTCCTCCTATCTCATGATAGTCGTGACGCCCGGCGTTTTCGCCGGACATGCGCAGGAGGATTTCCTCCGCCTGCGGGGCGGGCCATTGCCCTGCCACCGACCATTATAACACATATTCGCGCATAACGGAAGGGGGAAATTGCACGAATTTGCGGATTTGTGAAAGAATTCACGCAATATTGTGCATTTTCTCCTTCCTGCTGCGCATATGTTCTCACGAAAGGCGGTGCATGTGCCATGACCTTTTGCGATCTGCGACAGAAGGATGTGATCAACACCCGCGACGGCCGCAGTCTTGGCCGTGTGGCGGACGTCGAATTCTGCCCCTGTGACGGGCGGGTGACGGCCATCGTGGTGCCGGGGGAATTCTGCCTCTCCGCGCTGCTCAGGGGCGAAAAGACCGGCGTGGTGATTCCGTGGGAGCGAATCTGCCGCATCGGCGACGATGTGGTGCTGGTGGACGCGCCGGAGATGTGCGAGTGACCGGAGGCGAGGATAGCCCCACAGGAGGACTCCTTCCGTCTTCACAAGCTTCCTTTCAGGACTTTTGCAAATCCACCGTCCTCGGCGAGGGAGGCTTTGGGTGCAGCGCTGTCGGGCTATTTCACCTGGCTGGTTCGGCTGAGCGGCATCTGCTTTTACGACACGCGCCATCAAAAAAGCCGGAGCATCTGCTCCAGCTTTATACCTCCGGCACATCCTCCGCGTCCATGAGCGTCACGCTGCGCTCCCTGAGTGCCCGCGCCAGCAGGCCCATGCCGTCCACGCGCGTGCCGGTGAAGGTGCCGTCGTAGATCTGCTTCACCCCGCAGGAGGGGCTGCGCGATTGCAGAATCGCCAGGTCGATCTCCTCCCCGGCAATACGTGCGCACACGCGCTCCACGCCCAGGCGGAAGGCCTCCGTGCAGTCTGTGCCGTCCGCCGTGAGCACGCGGTCACCCACCCATTCCACAGGCTTACGGGGACAGGGCAGTCCACCCAGCATCTCCG
>JBGVOA010000435.1:0-36052 GCA_045126095.1 Christensenellales bacterium
CCCGTTTTTTCGACCGGGGGTGTCCCGATCAGTCCCACCGCTCCGCGGTGATCGGCGCGGCCGCCGACTCGCATCGCCGCAGGCTCTCGGGATGTTCCTCCTCGTGGCAGCTCTTGCACACGGTGATGAGCTGCCGCTCGCCCGTGTCCGGATCCCAGATGCTCAGCGCGAGATCGGGCCGCTCGCGCAGGTGCTTGACGTGGTGCACTATGGTCCCTCGGCTGTACCGCCCGCGCGCCTTGCAGATCTGGCACTCGCGGCGGTCCATATCCAGGACAGCCGTCCGGGTATTCAGCCACTCGCCCCACCAGTAGAAGCGCGCCTCCTGCCCGGCGGCGATGAGGTGCCGGAGAGTATCCAGGCGGGTCGGGCTGATATGGTCGACCATGCCCCTCACCTCCGGAAAACAAAAAAGCCCGCGCCACCAACCGCCCCGGTACTGGAGCGATCAATGGCGCGGGCTTGAATACGTAGCGCTGGCCTGATCGATATTGACGATGCTGATCGTATGGCAGCCCTGGCACATGACGGACACGTTCCGCAGCACGGTGCCGGGCAGTAGTCTGACCCCGCGGATCTTGCGTCCGCACGTGGGGCAGATGATAGCCTCGTTCTTGATCTCCAGTTTATACAATTTTCCGTGCACAGTCAAGGGCTTTTTGTTAACAGTGCTCACCGTCCGGCCCTCCGTCTCTCGCCTCCCCCGCCGGAGCTTCGGGAATACCGCACACGCCTCGGCGTGATCTCCCAGGCGTGGGTGACGGTTTCGCGGTAGCACAGCGGGCAGACGCCGCGCCTGTCCTCTCCCTCATCGGTGACGATGTTGCACTGTTCGAGCTTTCTTGCACAGCTTACGCAGCATCGGATCATTTGGCATTCCTCCTCTCATCGGGCATTTCCCGAAGCTGTTGCCCGCCTTGCCGCGTTTGCATGCAGCGGTCCGGGCTTGATCGCACCGGCCCGCCGCCTGCGCGGCTGCGGAGAAACCGTGCCGCCTTCATCTGCCCCCGGCAGCGGCGGCCCGCTTTCCCCCTCTTTTCGGTGCCCGCGGCAGAATGATCTGCCCGCCGCGGATCCTGGGCGGCTCTCTGAGCGTGCAGCGGAGATAGCTCCCGACGACGCGCCCGTCCTCATCCCGCGTGGGCTCCTGATAGATGTCCATGGCCCCGGCCGGCGCCTCGATTCCCTCGGGCTCGTAAACCTCCTGCGGCTCGGAATACACGGGCTTTGCGAGATTGCGGCTGGGCCTCCAGTGCTTTCCTCCCGCCTCCTCCGTCTTCACGTTCCGGTACAGGTACACGGCGAGGTTCGTCATATCCCCGCGGCGCAGGCCCTTGATATCGATCTCCTCTTTCGGCCAGAGCCTTGTGAGCAGGTCAAGCGGGATCTCATTGACGACGAGGTGGAGATGGAAGCGCGCGGGCCTGTCCTCTTTCGGGTTCCAGTTTGCCGGGATGAGCACGCGCCTGAGCTCGATGCCCTGCTTTTTGCAGAGAGTGCGGAGCTTGCGCATGAGCTTCTCCCCGGTCTCGCAGAGCGCCTCATAGGATGCCGGCAGGCGGTCGGGCGAGAAGGTGAGAGAGACGAGATAACCGCCGTCGAAGAAATTGGCGTTGAGCAGGCGGGCGAGTCTGAGCGCCTCCTGCTTTTCGTTGAGGTTGATCTTTTTGGCGGAGCTTGCCCCTGCCCTTCGAGTCCCCCGCGTCTTCCTCACCGATCGGACGGTGAGATAAGAGCGCCGGGTCTCGATGACGGGTCCGGAGATGATGTGATACTGCATGAGCTTTTTCACCGTTCCCTCTCTCCCTGTCGTTTTGTTAGACGTTAAAGAGCCCCGGCAAGAAACGTGCGCACGCGATATATTATAGTGTGCTCCTCTTTGGCTCCCTCTCTGAGGGAGCTGTCAGCCGTGAGGCTGACTGAAGGAGTCCCGCGCCGCCTTCGTTCCCCGCCCGTCATTGCGAACCAGTGACCGATGTCACTGGTGTGGCAATCCGTCTTTTGACCCTCATTCGCGCACCATTTTGCCGGCCTCGGCATCATGGTGCACGAATCAAAGCCAATGTTTATATCCCCGCCCGGAGGCCGAAGCCCCCGGGTTTTTGTGTTCTATTTCAGCAGATAATCTCCTCTGTCATACCATTTGCTGCAGCTGATGCTGATTGTGAACTCCCCACCCTTGGCCTCCTCTGTCTTGATCAGATCATCCACGGCTCTGTTGATCGCGGTGTACTTCTCCCGGAGCTTGCACACATCCCAATGGATGCAGCGATCGCAAAGCTCTTTCATCCCGCCGCTCTCCTTCTGGCCTCGGCGCTTTGCTTGAGCTGGCGCCAGGCAAACTCCCGCGGATTCCCGGCGAAGCTCCCCGGATCGGCGAGGAACATGCGCATAATGCGTTCCTTGAACTCGGCGGGCAGCAGGAGCTCCTGCGGCAGTTCCTCCGCTCTCTGCTTCCGCTGCTCCTTGAGCAGCTTCCTGATTGTCTTCTTTTTCATTTGTATAACCCCCTGTAATGTGTCGGCGTTCTATCCGGCATTTTCTCGCAGAATACGCACCTCGGTGCATACGTTGTCATTGTTCCGAACTGGCATTTATAGCACCATTTGGTGTGCTTGCTTTTGATCCCGGATTTATCAAACAGTTTGCTTTTTGTTCTCAATCCCCGACCTTCCTCCTGTAATGTGTTGGCGTTGCATGAACTCTGTTCTTGCAAAAGGCGCACGGCCCGAAGTTCGGTTTGAGATTTTCAAATTCGCACTTGTGACACCATATGCTGAACACAATAATGCCACCCCCCAGCTCGTCTTTTGTCTTCAAGCGTTTTCCTCGGTGATTGCTTTCTTCTCCCATCTGTCCGGAAATTTCTGCGGCCTCATCCCAGCTGATTCTCCCCATTTTCCGTTTTCCTCCAGTATTTCGTCGTCCTGCCGTTCTTCCCGCGCCTGCAAATAGGGCAGGCAGTGGCGATCGTGTCATTTCTGTTTGCGCAGGAAACGCAGAATGCCGAATCGTATACTCTCGGCTTGCTGTATACCGCGCCGCCTGCCGTGCCGGTACCGTACAAATTCTTTTTCTGTCTGCGCGTCACGCCCCCACCTCCGGTTTCTCGCAGCGCTCAAACTCGACCACCCACACATAGGGGTTTGCATCCCATCCGTAGGTGTAAAGCTTCTCAGGCTTAATTGTGCTGTTCCAGAGGGAAGCAAACGCAGATCGTTCATCTATCTCGTTCATGTGCGCAGTTGCGTGTGTTCCGGGCGGTATCCCTTCCTTAATGCAGTTGCCAATCTCTTGTAGCCGCTCTACCCTCAAGTCAGTCACGCGCAGGAAGATCCGCGCTGCCTCTTTCGGCATGTGGATAGAAGGACGCCACGGCGATCCGAAAGTAACATTTTCAAAAGCCGGATTCGCTTTATAGAGATAAGTCGATTTGCGATCTGAGGTCTCCTTTTTCATGAATGTCTCCCGGACATACAGGACATCTCCCGGAAGATACTGCGGTGTATAAATGCGGTGATCATCTGGACCGGGAATCTCAATTGACAGGTCCATGGCGTGCCGCTTGTCACCGGCAAGCTCAAGCCTTGCATTTTCGGGTGGTGTCGGCTTTACCAACCGCCGTGTGACGGTCTTTCTGCCATCTAAAATGGCCTTGACCATCTCCGTGCTAAAAAGGATCGGTTTCACGCCCCGACCTCCACCTCGCACGGCGCGGCGACGCGCGCCTCCAGTGCCGTCCTCATGAGTCTGAGCTTCCGGACCTCGTTCGTGGTCCGGTTGAGCTCAGCCCGCGCGGCGTCGTAACGGCGGCGCAGCTCGCGGTTGTCCTCGCCCAGCAGCTGCACGCGCTCCCGGAGCGCTTCGCACTCGGACTGCATTTCCTCCAGCGCTTTACGGGCGTCTGCCGCGTCCTGCTCGATCGCGGCGCAGCACACCATGCGCGCCCGCTCCCGCTCCCGTAGCGCCTTGTTTTTATTCCTGAGATCCCAGATCTCGGTCTCCATGGCGCTCACGGCGTGTTCATGCCATTCCCGGCTCACAAAAGGCAGTGTCATTCCTTCACCCTCTCCGTAAATCCATCCAGTAGGGCGAGCGACGCCTTGCGGAGCTTGCCCTTGATTTCCTCATCCTGAATGCTGTGCAGGGCTTCGTTCATGTGGACAAGCTCATCCTGCGCCCGGTCAAAGGCGGCCTTGAACGCGGCTACCTCCGGCGCCGCCATGGAGAGCTGTTTTTTGAGCGCGTCAAGATCGATGCGCAGGCGCTCGGCTTCTGCCCCTGCCTGCAGGGCCTTCTGCTCGGCCTCTCTGGCCTCCCTGGCGTCCGCCTGAGCCTTCTGCATGTCATCCTGAGCGGAGCGAAGGATCTCGTCGTTCTTTTTCGCCTGCTCCTCAAGCTCGGCGATTTTGGCTTTGAGCTTCTTTTCCTGCTCGGCGTGCTTGGCCCGTTCGGCGTCGGCGGCGTCGTTGGCGGCCTTGGCAATGGCTTCCTCGTCCCGCTCATAGGCCACGGTCTGCGGGCGCTTCTCGATCTCTTCGAGCTCCGCCTTGATCCGGCGCAGCTGCTCCTCGGCCTCCGCGCGGGCGTTCTCTTCGTCGTTTCGCTGTTTGAGCGCGTCCTGCACGTCGTTCTGCAGATCGTTGATCTGGGAGGCATACTCCCCGGCCTGTTCTTCCCACTTTCGCGCCTTGGCCTCGATCTCGGCCGTCCGCTCTTTGACCAGTGCTTCCAGATCGCGGGCGCTCATGTTCTCGACATCGTGCTCCCGGGCGAAGTTTTCCCGCTCGTTTTCCGGGATCGCCAAAAGCCGCAAAGCATTGGAAATACTCAAATTTCCCAACGTTGGGGAATTTGTTTCGGGCCCGAAAAGGCCCAGCTGCGCGGCTCCGTATTCCTCGAAAACCTTCATGTAGCGCGCGGCCGAGCTGGAGGAAAAATCGGTCTCCCGCTCAAGCCACGGCAGCCACTCCCCGTGATTGAGCATTTCCTTCGCTTCCACAAGGCGGCGCCCGATCTCGATGCCGCAGAGCAGCGTGACCCGCCGCCCCGCGTCCACGTACATCCGGATTTCCGCCCCGATCATCTCGGGAGTGCGCTCGTCAGAAGAAGCTCGCTTCATTCCGTTTCCGCCAGGCGTGGCGAAAACTGCATTTCCGCTCCCTCCTTCTTCCTCTCCGGCACAAACCCGCTCCGCTGGGCTTTGTGCCGGTATTTTGCTGATATCGCTTATCATACCGCTTTCTCCTTTTCCTTATCTGTCCCCGGCAGTACCGGGTTTCCTGCCTTGTCCCGCGGGCTCCCGTCGTTTACCCAGCCGAGCCAGGCATCCAGAAACCACGCGTACCGCGTCGCCGGGCGCACTGCCTCCCGCTCATCCGCTTTGGCATAGCCCTCGTTCCAGTACCCGTGCACCTGCCGGATCTTGATCTTCCCGCGCTCCTCGTAAAGCTCGACTGTGAGGAAACTCCGCCCCGGCGTGCGGCGTTTGCGGATAAACAGGATAGTGGTCTTGCCCTCGATGTGCCGCGCGGCGTAGCCGCCGACACAGTGGTGCAGCGTCTTTCCTTCCTGCACGATCTCGGCGGAGCTGACCGGGATGACCACCCGCAGCCCCTCCATGGCAAAGCCGTACTTCTTTTCCAGCATCCGGCGCCGCCGCTTGTATTTCTTCATTTCCTCGCGTCCGCTCTCGACCTTGATGGTCTCCGCCGCGGCGTCGTGCCGCTGCTGCAGGTCTCTCGGCATGGCCACGGTCTTTTCGCTCAGGTCATAGCCGAGCGTGTGCGCCATATGCAGGTAATCATTCCAGCTTCTCAGGATCTCGCGCAGCGGCACCCCGTACTGCGGGCACGGCGGGCGCAGGCTCTCGACGTAGCGCGCGGCTGCGGGAAGGCCGCACCCGGCGTCTTTGGCGCAGGAGCAGAGCATGTCCATGTTCTCCTTTCCGACCCGCTCCACGATCTCCATATAGCGGCCAAAGCTCAGGTCCCCGGCCCGCTCCTTCCACTTTCGCAGCCCGTCCAGCCCGATCCCGGCCCGCAGCACCGCCTTGGTGTCCTCCGGCTTGAGCCTGAGAAAGTCCTTCGGCGACTTCGCCCGCCAGTTGAGGATCTTTGCGTTTTTCCTGCCGTCCTCGATGAGCTCCGAAACGGCGTCCGAAAAGCCCAGCTTGACGGCCATCTCGATCTGCGGGTGCAGCGCGTACCAGGCCAGATACGGCACGATCCACCGCGCGCTGTCCCCGCTCCGGCCCGTTGATCTCCCCGGCGCTCTGGCCGGGCGCAGCATCCCGCCCGGCTCCGCTCTCACAAGGCCGCTCAGCGGCCACGGTGTATAGCCCACGATATCGGCGCCGTACTGGTAGGTGTAAAAGTCCTGGATCTGGCAGTACTTCCATTCCTTCCGCTCCAGCGCCTTTTCAAGGCCCACGATCCTGTACGCGCCGTTATATTTGTACATGATCGGATGGAAGGCGTCCTCCACGGTTTTCCGCGCCATCCACTCCAGCATGTACTGACCGCACCACCAGCTCCCCGGCACGGCTCCGTAATACCATGCCTGCACCATGCCCCCACTGTCATTGCGAGCCAGCGCCGCAGCGTTGGCGTGGCAATCCGTTTTCCCCGCCTTGATGTAGTACCTCCTCACCGGCTCCCAGGTGATGTCTCCTATCAGGTCATCCCAGTTGAAGCGCCTGCGGGCGTTTCCGGCCTCGATCAGCAGCGCCCCGTCCTCGACGCGCAGCACCGCCGTTTTGATCCACTGCTCAAGGCTCGACATCTCGTACCTGTACTTATGTACCGCCCGGCCCTCGACCTGGCGCCCGCAGTGCGGGCAGTTGCATGGCTCTCCGTGGAGCTTCCCGCGCGGATAGTTGCCGCGCACGGCCTCGAAGGTCTCACGGCAGGCGGTACAGGTGCAAAGTCTCACCGGCGTGGAGCTCACCTCCCAGCCGTCGTCTGTGTACTCATTGCTGAAAAACAGGTATTGCGGAAACATGTCCCGGATCGTGTTCTCTTCGTCGGCGCTCAGAGTGCCGGTGAATTTCGCGAGGATCTCTTCGTGCCGCTCCGGCGGCAGTTTGCATCTCGGCCCGCTCATGCCCTGCACCTCACAGAAAATCCGCCAGGTCGAACACCAGCCCTGCCTTTTTCTCCGGCTCCTTGCCTTCCCCTTTGAGGGCATTGCGCCCTTCATGGGCGGAAGGTGCCGCCGCAGCGGCGGATGAGGTGTCCGCGTCCCCGACCAGATCCAGATGCATCTCAAAGCGCACCTTGCACCCTGGGAAATAAAACGCCGCCGCGCGGGAATATACCTCCAGATCGGAGATGCTTGTCCCGATCCCCCTGCATACCTCCTTCATGCAGTCGGAAAACTTCCCGCCCTGCACGATCGCCTGGGCGAATTCCTCTTCCTGCCCGGCGAAATTTACAAGCGCGTCCATGGCGGCCTGCTTGATCGCGCCCTCCTTGTTCCCGGTGATCCCCGGCAGCTCCTTGCGCAGCTTCTCCCGCGCCTCTTCAAAATAGCTCATAAAATACTCCTTCCGCTTTGGCTCCCTCTCTGAGGGAGCTGTCGGCGCAGCCGACTGAGGGAGTTTCCTCCCTTTTATTCTTGAATCCTAAAAAATCCTCGGCTATAATGGGAGTACAGGCACGTACTTCTCCATACAGCCTTCTTGCTTATCTGGGGGACTCCCTGACGCTCTCGCGCAGCGTCAGGGAGTTTTCTTTTTCTGCCGCTCCAGACAGTGCAGGATATCGTCAAACCCGACTTTGCCGATTCCCCGCAGCGTATAGACTTCGCCCGGCGTCATCTCCATCAGCTGCTCCACGGTGTGCACGCCGTTTCGCTGCAGGGCTCTCCGTGTCCGGTCCGTAAGTCCCAGCTCGTCAATGTCCATTGTTTTGCCCCCTATTCTGCATCCATCATTTCTTCATAAAGTTCGTCCGATCGTTCCCCGGTGTGATACCGCGCTAACAGAGACCTGAGATATAGCAAGCCAAAAACTCCCGTTGGACACGCTGCATACAAGCCGCAAAGGATTTCCACTTTTGATACCGCGGAATTCCAGTCTTTATCCATCCTTCCCGTTCCTTTCCCGGCGCTCGTTCAGAAGCTCGCGCCGCGCCTTGCTCTTGATCCAGCGTCGCACCTTGCCCGGCTCTCCCGGCTCCGTATCCTCGGTGGAGTACCCCGCCACGACAAGCATGTCCGCCGCGATCCAGAGCGCCCGCTCGTTGATCTCCGCTTTACTCAGCGGCTTTGTCCTGCTCATTGCCCGTCTCTTCCTTCCCGACCTGCACCTTGTACCGGGTGCAGTATCTCTTCCTGTGGCACCAGTCGCACACCGCCGAGCCCTCGGTATATGGCACCTTTTTGTGCACCACATGGGCCTCGGTCATTTCCCGCTCACAGCTCGGGCAGAGGCAGCGCTCCAGGATCTTATACGCCACCCCCTCCGCCTCCTTTCTCTTTGCCTTCCCCTTGAGGGGAAGGTGCCGCCGCAGCGGCGGATGAGGTGTCCCCCGCCTCCCTTACCGCCTCACGGTTCCAGCACACCCGGCAGGCCTCTGTCCCGCTTGCCGCCATCTGATTGCACCCGTCGTCCAGCTTCTCATACCCGAAATCACAGGGGCACAGGAAGCTGATGATCCTGTCTTCATCCAGGGTCGGATGCTCCTGCATCGCTTTTTCGAGCAAAGTCATTGATCAGCATCTCCTTTTTGTCATATGTCATTCCCTTCAGGCATCCGCAGCTTTTGCGGTACCCGCTTTTGATCTCGTAGGCGGTCGTGGCAAACTCTACCCCGCAGCCGCAGCGGCACAGCCATAGTACCGCCGAGCGCTTCCCGTTCGGCGCCCGGTATGTGCCGTAGCGCCGCAGCACCGTGTAATACGGGCCGACGGTTCCGGTAAGATCTTCAAAATGGCCTCTCATCCTGTCCTCTCCTCTCCGCACCACACCGGCCTGACCACCGGCCCGACGGTGCCGACGTTGAACACCTCCAGCGTCCGCCCGAAGCCGCGGATCGCGGACCCCGTATCCGCCTTGTTGCCGCACCGCGCGGCCTTGACGCCGTGCGGCCTGTCCTCAAAGCGCAGAAACGCGCACCCGTTACACAGTTTCATTTTCTTCCACCGTGATCCCCCGGCACACGTCCCCAAGCCATGTGATGGTCTCCGGCTCCATGCGGCAATGCATGATGATTGCCTGTACGAACATTCCGTCCTTGTATACGATGTATGGCGTCCCGGAATCTGTGTGCCGCAGGCAAAGCCCCGGCTGCTCGGCGTCGCTGCCTGGCCGGAGAGCCTTGGTCGGAATGCAGAATATCTCTCCCGATGGCGCTTTCAGCGGAAGATCGTCAGCCCCGTGCAGGATGAGGCGGCGGTCCAGCCAGTACAGCAGATCCTTTTCCCCTTTCCCGTAATCGCCCGTTTCAAATGCATCCGGCAGATCCTTTTCCGTGATCTGCATCTTCGCCGCCTTTTCGGCGGATATGTCGAAGATGGCGCACAGTGCGTCCGTTGTCAGCCGTCCGAGGTTTTCGGGCAGCTTGTAGATTGTCCCGTCTGTTCCGGCCCATTGCGTGCCGTCCGGCGCGTTATACAGCCGCACGGCCTTTGCCTCATTGCATAGGCTCGCCAGTGCCTTGAGTTTCAAGTGGTTTCTCCTTTCTTTTTCTTATCCCGACCTCTCCGTTCGGGAAAAGCTCGTACTTTGTCCGCCAGCGGTATACCGAGCTCACGCTGCATCCCAGTTTCTCGGCGATCTCGCGGTCATTGAGCCCGGCGAGATACAGATCCCGCGCCCACTCCCAGGAAAAGCCGGATTTTCTTGTGTCCGGATTCGGGTCCCGGTTGAGGATCACGCGCCGCCAGTGCTGCACGCTGCCGTATCGCACGCCCACGGCGTCGGCGATCTCGTGGTCTGTGTATCCTTCGTTGTACAGCTTTTCGGCCTCGATGTGCCAGTCATTGCCGGCGGCCGATGCTTTCCGTGATCTGCCGTCTGAGACATAGCGCGGACAGTTCCGCGGCTCCTGCAGTTTTTTCGGCAGACCGGCGATCCGGCAGTGCTCGGTCATGAGCATGTAATTGCACATCCCCGTTTGCATGGGATCGCTCCTGTTCCGGTAAATGCAGTCCGGGTGACGGCACTCTCCCGCCTTCTCCTTCACGGCTCTCCGTCCTCCCTGCCGCTCACCGTCCGCATCACGGCGTGCAGCTCCTCACCGACCTTGCGAAACTCGATCGCTCCCGCGTAAAGGGCCTGCTCTGCCAGTACGGCGGCGAGCTCTTTTTTCGCATAGAGCGTCATGCGGTCGAGATCCGCGCCGCTCCTGCCGCCGAGGCCGACGATATACCCGTCGTCCAGCCGCGTGGAGGCCTGGCAGGTCACATACCGCTCCCCGCCGCGCCGGTATGCCACCGGCCCCGGCGCCTCCGCTCTTTTGCCTTCCCCTTGAGGGGAAGGTGGCCGCATGGCCGGATGAGGTGTCGTCTTCCCTTCCATGTTTCCCCTGATTGCGCTGGCCGCCACGCCAATGATGGCCAGCACGATCACCACGACCGTCCAAAAATATCCGCACGTTGTCATATGTACCTCTCCTTCTATCTCTCGGCCACGCGGCCGCAGGTGAGCTTCGCGTATTTCTCCGGGTGCTGGGTGTAGTAGGCACTCAAGTCCTCGCTCAGGCGCTGCAGCTGCCTTTCGTGCCACGCGGCCCGCTCCTCCTCGGTGAGATCTTCGACCGGTACCGTTCGCCCGTCCGGCATGAGCACAAAGCACTTGACTGTGATTTCTTTCTTGGCTCCCCCTCTGGGGGAGCTGGCCCGAAGGGCCTGAAGGGGTTCCCCGGCCATGCTCTCACCTCCCGTTCTCTATCCTATGCCCGCCCGGCTTGTTCACGTTCCGCTGAGTATCCTTGCTGTCTCCCGGTCCGTGACGATGATCTTCCTGTCGTCCAGATAAACCAGCGGCAGCAGCTGCGCTCCCAGCTCCCGGACGAACCCCGCAGGTCCCCGAACGCCCAGCGCATGGGTGATCCAGCCGCCCAGCCGCTGGGAGCACGCCAGCACCCGCTCTCCCTCCGGGATTCCGCTTTCATCGATGGCGCGGCGGATCTGCTCCATCACGCCCTCCCGCTCAAGCATCACGGTCTTTGACATGCTCCACCGCCTCCCGTATCGCTGTCAGCGAATCCTCGAGCGTTTCCCAATCCCGGCACAGGCTCTGAAGCTCAAGGATCGTGTTCGCCAGCGCATCAACGCTGATCGTTTTATCAGTGAGCAACAGGCCGAGGTGTGATGCTCTGTCCCTGATTCCGTCAATGGCATAGCCGATCACAACACCCATAGGGATTCCCGTTGACTTAACCACCGGCTTTCGCTCATCGTCGTCGATCTTTACCGGAATCTTTGTCCCGTCCGGCATTCCGATATCGATGCCCGTCACCGGCCCGCCGAGGTCGATCTCGCCTTTCGGCTTCCATTCATCATGCGCAATGCAATTGCAGCAGGGCGCTATGCCGCTCGGGAGTGTTTCATGCATGCATGTGTCGCAGTGTTTTTCTTCCATGTCCTTCTCCTTCCTGATCACTTTTCGGGCAAGCCGTGCAAAATCCGCAGCAAATCGGGCAGAATCTCCGTTTCCTGAGCATTTTTCACGTCTCCCCGCAGCACCCGGAGCACAAACTCCTTCTCGGCCTCGACCAGAACCTCGCTTTCGCTCTGATCTGCCACGTCGTAAATGTCCCGCCTGATCTGCTGGTACAGCCCTTCGCCGAAAAGCTGCCGGTAAGGCTCCAGCGCGTCAAACACGGCCCCGATCGTGACCACGTTCCTCCGGTCTGTCGGTTTCTCCATGTGCGCCTCCTTTCCCTGTCATTGCGAACCAGTGCCGCAGCACTGGTGTGGCAATCCGTTTCCTTTCACGCCGCGCCCGCGGCCTTGTCCAGCCCCCGCCGGATCATGCTTGTTGCGTTACGCAACTATTGAGCAAAAAAGTATTCGCGGAACTCGCTATCCTTGATCTGCAAAAGCTGTGCAAGCTTTTCGGCTTCGTCCAGGTCGATCGGGCGCACACGGTTGAGCTTCTGCGAGGCCGTAGGCGCAGCAATTCCGAGGGCATTGGCAACATCCTTCTGCGTCAAATTGAGCTCTGCAAGTCTTCCGCGCACCTTGTTCACGTTAAGCATCTGTTTCACCTCGCTTTGCTTAAATTGCGTTTCGCAACTTCAAAATAGCACATGCCTATTTGTTTGTCAATAGCGTTTTGCAACTTTTTTGCGTTCTGCGCAATTTGTTGTTGCGCACTGCAAACCTTTGTGCTATGATGCAGACAAGAAAAGGAGCTGATGACATGGGTAATAGTATTGTAGCCACCAGAATGCAGCAGCGTCGTGAGCAGCTGGGATTAACCCTTGATGACATTGCTCTGGAAATCGGCGTGGCCCGCTCAACTATTCAAAGATACGAAAAAGGGACTATAGAAAAGTTAAAGCTCCCTGTTATCGAGGCCATCGCGAATGTCTTGCAGGTAGATCCCGCATGGTTGGTTGGGAAATCGGATGACCCCGGAGTTGTTACGGCATTTTCTTCCGACAACATTCTCCCGTTTCCCTCCATGCAAAGCGTCCCGCTCATCGGTACCATCGCCTGCGGGGAGCCGATTCTTGCCGAGGAGAATATTGAAGAGATGGTCGATATGCCCGAGCACGTCAAGACGGACTTTGCCCTCCGCTGCAAGGGTGACAGCATGATCAACGCCCGTATCTATGACGGCGATATCGTCTATATCCGCCAGCAGCCCACCGTCGACGACGGCCAGATCGCCGCCGTCCTTGTGGATGACGAGGCCACGCTCAAGCGCGTGCACTTTTACCCCGATCACGTGGTGCTCGAGCCGGAAAACCCGCAGTACCGCCCGCTCTCTTTCTGGGAGTCCGACATGGAGCACGTCCGCATTCTCGGCAAAGCCGTCGCTTTTACCAGTAATGTACGCTGACAGGAGCTGATTGTAATGGAAGATAACGCAACCCGGCAGATCACCATAAAGCTTTCCGGCGACGATTTTACCAATCCGGACGGCACTTTCCGTCAAGAGTACTTGAAATTGGCTTACGACAACAGGTGTGCAGGCGAATGGGAACTGGCTCCCTTTCACTACAGCGACAAAGAGACCTTCGCCGTCCTCTATAATGGCAACTGCATCGGCACGGTCCCCCAGAAGAGATATGAGGAACTGCGCTCCATCCTTGACAAGATCACCCATTTGAGCGTGAGCGTCCGGGAATACATCCCTGATCATGGCCGCGCGGCAGAGCCTTCCGCGCCGAAGCATTATCAGGCGTATCTGTCTGTAGACTATAAAGCGGAAGTTTCGGCTTCCTTTGCTCCTCCCGCTCCGGCGCCGGTTTCCCCGGAACCGCGCCCCGCGGCAGCTCCCCAGGCTCCCGCTCCCCGGAAGTTCGGCCAGGACTGGCTGACGCCCCTGATCGGCATTCTGATCCTGCTTGCCGCGATTGCCGCCAGCGCTTTCAGCAGGAAGGCGCCCGAGCCTGTGACGCCGCTGCCCGCTGTCTCTTCCGACACGCAGCTCCTGAGCGTGGATCAGATCCACCTCCATTTCCGCGATCAGCTCAACTATGCCACCAATGGAAACTTTGCTCTGGATGTCGATAAAGACGCCCTGACCGTCACTGCCGATCTCTGGGAAAAAAGTCTGACCGCCGGCGCCGTCAATACGGCTCTTCACGACCGTGATGCCCTGAATACCTGGCGCGATAACGTTTCCCAGATCGTCACGATCTGCGGCAGCATGCAGGACTATGTCTCCAATCATGGCCATGATGAGTTTGCTGTTACCGTCCGCCTTGTCAACTGTGAAGATCTCGGGCAGGTCTTCGCCGCGGCGGAGCGCGGCACGCTGGTGTATGACGTGGTGGAGGACACCCCGCCCGGCGGTGAGATCCCCGACCCGTCCCGGCGCGTCCGGTCCACCGAAACCACGGAAATCTATGGAAACTATGTCCTGAACCTCTACAGCAAGGTGATCCACACGACGGATTGCCAATACGCCCCGCAGCTCTATGAACACTGGCGGTCTGAGTATAACGGCATGTATGACGATCTCATCGCCGATGGCTACCGCCCCTGCAAGATCTGCAGCCCCGGCAGCAATTGAAAAAGTAATTACGATTTGCATTACTTTGGAGGTGAGGCCCATGAAAACCGCCGCGGCCTATGTCCGCGTGTCCACCGAGCGCCAGGACGAATACTCCCTTGACTCCCAGCTCAAGCTGATTCGGGACTATGCCGCCGCCCATGACATGGACGTGCCGCAGGAGTTTGTCTTTGTGGAGGACGGTGTCTCCGGCCGGAGCGCGAAAAAGCGCCCTGCCTTCCAGCGCATGATCGCGCTGGCCAAAGACAAGGCGCACCCGTTTGATTGTATTCTGGTTTGGAAGTATTCCCGCTTTGCGAGGAACCAGGAAGAGAGCATCGTCTACAAGTCCATGCTCTCACGGCTCGCTGTGGACGTGATATCGATCAGTGAGCCGCTGGATGATTCTCCCTTCGGCAGTCTGATCGAGCGCATCATTGAGTGGATGGACGAATTTTACAGCATCCGTCTCGCCGGCGAGGTCAAACGCGGCATGGCCGAGAAGGTCAGCCGGGCGGAGATCGTCACCGTCCCCGCCTTCGGCTACGATGTGCAGGGCAAAACCTATGTCCCCAATGAGCACGCCGACACCGTGCGGCAGATCTTCGCCGATTACCTCAGCGGCAAAGGCATTACCACCATCACCCGTGAGCTCTCTGCCGCCGGCGTCCGTACCCGGCGCGGCTCCCTGCCCTCGAACCGCTGGATCCGGTACATGCTGCGTAATCCGGTGTACATCGGAAAATTCCGATGGAGCCGTGACGGGAAGATCGACTATGTGCACGGCGGCGAGGTCGGCAACGACAGCGCGGTCCTGATCAACGGCGGCTTTGAGCCCATTATCGACGCCTCCACCTTCGAGGCCGTGCAGAAAAAGCTCGAGCGCCGCGCCTCAGCTCTCCCCTACACCCGGCACGATCAGCAAGTCGACTGGATGCTCAAGGGCCTTGTGCGCTGCTCCAACTGCGGCAGCACACTCACCTATGCGGCTCTGTCCTGCCCGTCCATGCAGTGCTACAAATACTCCCATGGCTCCTGCACGGTTTCACACTCTCTGAGCATCCGCAAAGCAAACCGCCTTGTGATCGCGGGCCTTGAAAACTGCGCTGCCTCCGGTGTCTTCCCGCTCGCGCCCCAAATGATCATAAAGCCGGGCGGCCCTGACTATGACCATCTGATCGCGGTGGAGGAGCTGAAGCTCCGTCGCGTCCTGGAAGCCTACGAGGCCGGGGTCGACACGCTGGAAGAGTATGGCCGGAAAAAGGCACGGCTCACCGCCGGCATCGAGGATCTGAAAGCAAAGCAGGCCGCCCGCTTCGAGGCCGAGGCCGCTGCCGTCACCCCCGCCGACATGCGCCGGCGCGTGCTCGCTGTGCTGGATCTGCTCCAGGATCCCGCCGCCGAAGAATCCGCCAAAAGTGCCGCCCTCCGCAGTATTTTGTCTCATATCATATACGACAAACCCCACGCCCAGCTCCAATTATTTTTTGCGTTTTGATGTTATCGGTTTTTGCAATCAGGGGGCCCTGATTGCAAAAACCAATAATGTTATCCCGCTTGCCCGTAAATCCGGGATATCTAAAACCGATTATATTCAGCAAGAGCCACAGCGTCAAGCCGTGGCTCTTTTCTTTTCTCACTCATTATCGATTTCGTGCTTGCCGTGGTCGGGAGGGTGGTCGTCTTCGGGTTCGCCGTGATCACTGTCGATTTTGTCTTTATAAGCCGCAAGGGATTTCTTGAGCCATTTCGGGACCGGTGCGCCGAGTTTCCCAGCATTTTCGGCTATACTCCCTAATTCTGTAATAATATACCACATCAGCACCACCGGCGTCACCATGGCCGGTAGCTCGATTCCGATCTGCACGCCCGCTCCATTAATCAGGACATGCAGCGCGATGTCACATAGCGCTGCCACGAGCACGGCGAAAACTTCGCCCAGCTTGTGCCAGAGGCCCGCGCGGGCAACCGATGAGGCCCAGTTTCCCTCTTTTTTTGCCGCTGCGCTTCCGCTGATGTAGTCGATCAGCATGCATCCGATCCAGATCCAAACGGCCCAGCCTACCCATCCCCAGAGGGCAGTCAGGAATGCAAGGACCGCAGCAAATGCGGCTTTGATCTCTGTCGCTTTTTCAGGTGCGTTCATTTTTTTCTCCTCTCTATGTAGTTTAAAAAGTTTTTCTGAAACTCCTGCGTCCGCATGTACTCGGCCAGCAGTGCAAACGCGCCGGACATGTCCGGCTTTTCCTCCTGCTCGCATGGTCCGTCAATCGGGCATGAGTCCGGCGGATCTTTTCCCTCGAGCTTGCGCTTGTAATATGTGTAGTCACAGTTCCCCGTCTCGACAAGCGAACAAAACCTGTTGCTTCTGGCCTCGTCGGTGTCAACGGTTACGCCGTCGATATCGCCGCTGTCACTGTCCTGCCACAGATCGCACGGCGTGTTCGGCTGCGTCTCGCTCCACTTTGCCACCCATACCAGGCAGCCGTCCGGAAGTTCGTCCGGGCTGATCTTCGACCAAAGCGTTCCCTCTGAGCTGTAGACCCCGGGAATGTAGCCCTTGCCGCCGATTCCCGCGCACCAGCCGCGAATCACGTTCAGAATCGCGTCGTGGTCAAGCTCCAGTTGCTTCGGCTCTTCAATGTCGAGGAACACGCCGCAAGGCATGGGAAAGCCGTTGATCGTGTCTGTGATAAACGCAGCCTCAGCCATAGCTTGCTGTGCATTGAGCGCGTGGCTGTAACAGTAGCAGCCCACCGGGAAACCCATTTCGTAAGCTTCGCGATAGAAGTCAAAAGCCGCCGCGTCCTTGAGCCAGTTGCCCTCCGTGACCTTGATGATGGCAAACTTGTTGCCCGCGTCTTTTACCTGCTTGATCGTCAGGCCCTTTTGATAATGGGAAACGTCTACGCCTTTCATGGCTTCCGTCCTCCTGTGAAATAGTAGATAAGCGCCGCCGCGCCGAAGCCCGCTGCCAGACCGGTCAGGAACCAGTCGGCAGCGTGGATCAGCTCAAGCTCACGTATCAGCTCGTGCAAATACATCTCAGTCCTCCGTCAGTAACCCTGACAAGCTTTTCTCATCGTCATCGTCCATCATTCGCCCTCCGGCTCCGGCGTGGGCTGCGGTTCGTGATGGATATACTCTTTGTAGCCCTCCACCACGTCAAGCTGCTCATCGCAGATCATGACATGGGCGGTGATAACGTCAGGCGCATTCCAAAGCGTCTGGCACAGGCCGTGAAACTGGACTTTGGCGTTGGCAAGATCGGTGATGCCCTCAGCATGGACGGAGTAATTGCCGTTGATGCACTTGATGATAGAATACTTCATGATTTGTTACCTCCAAAATATTAAGTGTTCAGCGCGTTCAGCGCCGCCGCAAGGTCGGTCTTCGTGCAGTTCGTGCCGGGGATGATGGTATCGCCAGCGGGGATAACTGTAGTGCTGAGATACAGCGTGTTGCCGATGAGGAAATACTTGCCGCTGTCGATCTGCGTATCTGCGGTCATGTCATCGTCAGTCGGCGCGTTGATCTTCTGGATATACAGTTTGGTGTCTGCGGGATATTCCACAGTCACGGCTCCGCAGTCGGCCCAGATGTTGTTCGCGCCGAGGAGCGTGGTGACTTGTTCGGCGGTGAGCTGATATTGGATGGGATTGGCAAGCGGATAGACAACCGTGACGTTATTTTCCGCAAGCCACGCTTTCCAGGCGTCAAGCGATGTAATTGACTTAGGCACTGTAAAAAACATTCTTGCGGTAGCAGTTGAGCCGTACACGCTCCATGCTGGATGAGTCTCATTGGGAGTGTTGGAAATAAGCTTATCGCTGCGGAAAATTGCGTTAGCCACACCTACATCATTATATGTGTTCCACTGTACTCGATTTGTACTCGCGCCGCTTGTCCAGCCGCCCCACCTTGGTTCTGAGCCATTAAGGGTAACTGCCTGATGCGTCACCGTCAGCACACCATTGGTCACATCCAGCGACCCGCTGTAGACAGTGCCGGGGTCAGGGGCGGGGAAGGTGATGGGGTAAATATCATTTGCCACGAAAGGCTCGTAGGCGGTGCCTGTGGAACCAAGCTCAAGCTGAGGGTAAAACTTTGTAGAAGTAGAAGCAGCGCCAGCGTTTACTCGAATTCTAAGTTGATTATATTCGGTATCAAGTGTTATGGGCGCTGCCGCATTTGCCACTGATAGATAAATTTGTTTGTCTGCTCCGCCTGTATTGCTAACAAGCATCAGCCTAACAGACGCCCCTACTATGTCAGAATTGTGTGCTGACAGATAATAAGACCCAGATAGAATTGTAACAGGCATTACAAAAATTGCATTTGCTGTCGCAGTCCCAGTCAAGGAACACCCGCCGTCATCGTCTACAGTAAGCGTAACGCCGTTAATTGTTTGCGAGTCAAACGGTTTCCACAGATTCTTCCCCGTCCTCGTCACATTGCACCCCGTCCAGCCGGTAATTGGTCTCACGTTCTCAGGACTCGGATCACCGCTGCCCTCCTGCACAGGCTCGATGTTGACCGTCAGCGACTTGAGCGGCATACCGTCTGCGCCGTCTTCAAAACTGGCAATCGCGCCGGAGGCGCTGTTGGTGATGACGGTCGCTTTAGCGCCCTTTAAGTTGTCGACGTCCTCGCTCAGCTCGGTGTAATCCTCCGGGATGCTGTCGAGTGTGGTTTCGCCCTTCTGCTGGATCGCGGCCTGCTCCTCGGTGCTCTTTTGCGTGATTGCCGTCAGCGCCGTCTGCCCGGCGGTATTCACAGCTTGCACCTGCGTGGCACCGGCGGTGTTCACGTCCTGCACTTTTGCCGCGCCGGCGTCCTCGACGGCCTGCACCTGCGCGGCTCCGGCAGCTTCGACGGCGCCGACCTTGAGCACGCCCTCATCGTTTACAGCCTGTACCTGGGCGGCGCCGGCGGTGTTGACATTCCCGGTCTGCGTGGTGCCTGCGGCCTCAACGGCCTGCACCTGCGCGGAACCGGCATTTGTGACAGCTCCGACCTGGGCTGTGCCCTCGGAGCGCACAGACTGGATCGCTGCGGGGATGATCTCCCTTGTGAATTCCTGCGCGGTCTGTTCGACCTGCGCAGCCTTTTCGCGGACCTCGCTTACGTTGTCGCCGAGCTGTGCCATGTCCTGGCACCACTGCTCATAGGTTCCGGTGTAACCGCCGCGAACCGCCGCGCCGTATGCGGTTACGATACCGGCGCTGTAAGTCTCAGCCATGTACAGTTACCTCCAATTCTCCGATTGTTTCATTTACTAAAAACGTCACGTCCTGCGCGAGGTTGTCCGTGATCGTGACATACATTTTGCCGTCGCTGCTGTCAACGTTAAAGAAAACATATCCGGCCTTGTCTGCTCCCTGCTGCGCCACAAGCGCGTAGTGCCTGGCATTGTTCAGGTACGTGGGGTCGGTATCGGCCACGGGCTCGCCGCCGCGCTCACCGACCGCCCACGCCTCCGCGTTGCTCTCGCTGGCTGCTGCGTTCCCCTCTGACTCAGCGGCAGCTCTGGCGCTGATCCCCGCGTTGACTTCACTCCCCGACGCGGCGAGCGCCGAAGCGGCTGCGTCCTGGGCGCTCTGATCGGCGGCTGCGGCGTTTTCCCAGGTGTCCGCGGCCTCCTGCTGCATCTCGCCCAGGAGCTCCTCCAGCCGGTTGAGAAGGTCCTGCCACGGATCCGGATCGTCATCCGACCGGATGCTCTTCCCGACGAAGAATTTGAAGACCGCGCTTTTCTTGGTTTTTCCTTCCGGCGTGAAGACGAGCTGCGCGATGCCCGGCCCGCGCCGGGCCGTGTCCACGTCGGAAATGGTCCAGCGCGCCGTCGTTCCGTCGATGGTAAGCAGCGGCGTGTAGGGCGCGGTGTCGCTGGCGCGCATGATTTCCAGCGTTATGGTCCCGGGACCGTAAACCTCCGCCCAGGTCGAAAAGTCAAAGACGACGGCCTCCACGCTGTCCTCTCCCGCGTATCCGATCAGCAGCGGCGTATCCATGCACCCGCCCTGATCTACGTTGATGCTGATAATATTCACCGGTCTTTCCCTCCTTAAACGATTTTGCCCAGCACGACGATGGTGCCGGAAGTGCGCACGCAGAGCACACGGTCGCCCGCCGCGACGGAGGCAGAAGCGAGGCGCTTCGCGCCCTTCTGCGTCGGCGTTGTCTGGCCTGGCAGGATCAGCAGCACGCCTTCTGCGGTGACGGCGGCTGCCTGCGCGGTAAAGATCTGATCAGAGTTCAATTGCATACACCACCCTGTCCAATTCGTGGCGCATTGTGCCGCCCGCTTTAAGCTCCATGTCGTAGCTGCGGGAGAGGCAGATTGCGTCCATGCCCGGCTCGGCGAGTACTTCCACGCGCCCGTCCGGGGTGTACAGCTTCGTCTTCCGCGGCGAGACGTGCAGCGCGACCACATCGTTGACGCCCCAGTCCGGCAGCAGCGCGGTGGAGACGGTGACCGTCTCTCCGGTGATGAGGCTGTCGTTCCGGAGCCTGTCCGCGTATGCCTGCAGCGCGTCCTGATCGGCTATGTTGTCCAGCTTTGTCATCTGGACGATGCTCCGCCCGCGCCTGACTGTGCTCAGCGGGCTCTGCGGATTGTCATTGACGGCCACGGCCCGCATGATCCCCTGCTTGTCCGGGTTTGCCACATAAACCACAAAAACATTCGGGCTGCTGAAATAATCCACGCCGCGGGAAATGCCCGGCAGTACCTTCGTGTCCGGGTCTGCGTCTGACAGTATGTGCCGGATCTGCGAGGCCTCCGGCACGGCTGCCGGCTCCAGCACGGCGGCGCCGTAGGCGTTGAACCACAGGTCTTTGTAGTTGATCTCACGCAGCAGGTCGTTGATAACGGTCAGATATGGCGTGCCTGCTTCCCAGTCCTCGCGGTCCTCGGTGAAGACGGCCTCGGTGTCTGTCTTGAATACCGTTGTCACGCCCGCCGCCGTCAGCAGCTGCTCCACCGCGTCCAGATAATTGGTCCCCTCCGGCCAGTACAGCAAATCGGCGCTGTTCGTATCGAGCAGGCGCTGGGTCCTGTCGTATGCCTCCACAGCCACGGTCACCTGAGTGCCCACGTTTACGCTCTGGGTCGTTGGGATGTATACGCCCAGCGGGTACTCTACGCCGTCCACGATCATGACCGGCTGAACCTCGTCGGACAGCCAGTCGATGTCCATCGGCCGTCCGTCCACGTCTTCCGCCGTCGCGCTGAAGGTGCCTGAAAAGCTCATTTTGATTTGGGCGTCTCCCTGCATGCGGATGTGCGGGGCGGTGTCGCCCGTGGCGCGGAGGCGGGCATAGAACCCGCCCCCGCGCAGGAGGTTGTACCGAAACGCGATCTTACGGGACATAAGCAAAGTCCCTCCAGTCCATTTGCTGCAAGGTGCAGCTGTAGGATTTATAGGCGTTCGGGTCATGGAGGTCGAAGCCCTCCAGCGTGCCGACGATCACATATCCGCCCGGCGTTCTGAGGATCACGTCCTCCCCTACCAGCGCCTCGAATGCGTCCGCCGCTTCTTTGTCCGTATGCGGATACGCCACGTCAAACGATGCCGTCAGCGTTTCGGCCTCCCCGACCTCCGATGCCGGGAAGTGCGCCCCGCTGTAATAAGTATGTGCTGTCTCGCGGCTGCGGTGGATTTCCTGAGCCCGGTCCCCGTCGGTGCTCAGGCTCAGCTCCACGAATTCCCCGCCGGCAAGCGGCGCGATGATGGGGCATTTCGTCCAGGTCTCGATCGTGATCACGTTTGAGCGTGACACGTTTCCGTCCGGCAGCGCCTGCATTGCCTGGTAAGTGTGTTTCCCGATGGCTGCGCGGTCGTCGAAGTACTGCGCGTAGGTTTTGCCGATGTACTTCCCGTCCCGGTAAATCATGTAGTATCCGGTTTCGGACGGGAAAAAGCCGATGATCAGTTTCCCCTTCTCGGCCGGGGTCCCGTATCTGAGCAGGGCCGCGCGGCTGTACACCTCGCCGCTTTCTGTCCATACGCGGGCGCGGTACTGGTTCCCGCTCTTGCCTGATACGCCTGTCACGTTCAGCGTGCTGTATTCGTCGTTTGTAAATACAGGCTCGCCGAGCTGGACCCATGCGCTTGACCCCGCCGCCAGTTTCTCCCACTGGACATACACGCCTTTTCTCATTTTCACCGTAAAGGAAACGTCTTCCTCCGGCGTTTTCCTGTCCACCGGCTGCTCGTAGATGATCGGCGCGTGCCAACTGAACAGGATCTCCACGCTTGACCGGTAAGTCCTCCACCTGTTTATGGAGCCGCCGTCGCCGCGCTGTATCATCATCAGCGCTCCCGACCCGTTTGCCACTCTCATCTCCGCTTCGGCCCATTCGCTCCAGATCCCGTAACGGTTCTGGATGCGCACGCCGACGGTGTATACCCTGTCCTCCAGCGGTTCCGTGATTTTGTAGCTTCTCGCCGCTGCGCTGAAATACGGGCCGAAATGCTTATCTCCGATCCTTACCTCATAGCTTACCTGCCCCTCGGCCTGCCACTGTATGGTCGCAAATGGCTTGCCGTCGCCGATGACGGATGTGACGGAGGACGCGCCGAAAAGCGTAAAGCTCACGACTGCGGACTTCGGCCCGGCGGTGCCGGAAGAGTTGAACGCCTGCACGCGCCAGTAGACGACGCCCGCCGCTGAGAAAAAGCCCGCCGGGGCCGTGTAGCTCTCCGCGCTGCCCGCGATGTCCGCGACCGTGTACCAATTTTCCATGTCCCGGCTGTACTCGATCACGGCGCGGCTCTGCGCGGTGCCGTCCAGGCTGTAATACAGCCACGAGAAGCTTATATCGCTGCTGGTTCCCTCGATCGTGTCGATCGGCGCCAGCGGCACCGCCTCGACTTCCGCGTTGAGCGCCTGGAGCGTGTATACCGCCGTCTCCGTCGTGCGCCCCGTCTGATCGGTCGCGCTCGCGTACCATTGGATTGTCCCGCTCGGGAAGGTGCCGCCCGTGATCGTGACGGAGGCGTTTGCTCCGTCCGGCGTCATGCTCACCTCGGTGAAGTCGCCCGACGTGCCGTATCTCCAGAAGAAACTCGCGGCGCTCACGGTGAACGGCGTATACACCGGGCTTGTCGCGTCCAGATGGACCTGGAACCGCTGCGCCGACGCCGCCGCGATCCGCCCGGATGTCGGGCTGTTTACCGCTATGACCTGGCTCACGCCGGAATAGGCCACCGTGAAGCTTGCGCTTTTCCACTCTCCCCAGTCCGAATAGCTGTAGCTGTCCCTTGCGCGTACACGCCAGGCGATTTTCCCTGCCGGGAATTTGACGGCCGGCGCGATATAGCTTTCTATTCGCTCACTCGCGTTGATGAGGTTTGTCCAGTTGACGCCGTCGTCGGTGGAGTACTGCATCTGGGTCCCTGTGACGGTCCCGCTTCCGGCTTTGATCGTCCAGGCAAAGGTGATTTGTTCACCGCCGTCCTTGGTCCCGCTCGTCGGCGTGGTCAAATTGACTGTCGGCTTGTTGTAGACGACCGTAAAGCTCGCGCTCCGCCATTCTCCCCAGCCGGAATAGCTGTCCTTCGCGCGCACGCGCCAGTTCAGTTTCCCGTCCGGGAATTGTCCAGCGCTGGATTCGTAGCTGGTCTTTTCGCTGGAAACGTCAAACAGCGGAGTCCATGTGACGCCTTCGTCGGTGGAATATTCCATCGCCGTTCCGGTGACGGTTCCGCTTCCCGGTGTGATCGTCCAGGCAAACGAGATCTTTTTCCCGCCGTCTTTGGTCCCGCTCGTCGGCGTTGTCAGGCTGACAGATACAGCGGCGTAGGTGACGGTGAAGCTCGCGCTTCGCCATTCGCCCCAGCCGGAATAGCTGTCCTTGGCCCGCACGCGCCAGGTGACTTTCCCCGCCGGGAACTTCCCCGCGTTGGATTGGTATGATGTAACTGCACTTTCCGAATCCAAAAGCGAAGACCATTTCAGCCCGTCATCGGTGGAATACTCCATCTGCGTGCCGCTTACGGTGCCGCTCCCCGCCGTGATCGTCCAGCCGAAATCAATGGCCGCGGCGCCGTCTCTGGACCCGCTTGTCGGCGCTGTCAGGCTTACGGACGCCCCGGTGTAGGTGACGGTAAAGCTTGCTTTTTTCCATTCTCCCCATCCGGCTAAACTGTCTTTTGCTCTTACGCGCCACGAGACTTTCCCCGGATGGAATTTTCCGGCGGCAGATTGGTATGATTCAATCGAGCTTTCTGATTCAACAAGCGTATTCCAGTTGATCCCGTCGTCGATGGAATACTGCATCTGGGTACCTGTGACGGTGCCGCTCCCGGCCGAGATTGTCCAGACGAAATTGATAGCCGCAGCGCCGTCTTTAGTCCCGCTCGTCGGAGAAGTAAGCGTAACAACAGGCGCTTGCGGACGAGTTAATGTAAACCCCGTGCTCGCAGTTCTACCATACTCGTCGCTTGCCGTTACGCTCACGCTCATGCTGTTTCCCGTAGTTCCAGCATTGTCAAACCATGACGGGTGAGTGGTTACTTGATAACTGTCTGAGTCGCCGTCCTCGCTGTAAATGATTTTCCCATTAACAGCAAATTCATAATGCAGACTTATTCCGGACCTGTTTTGCGTATTAATAGTTACTTTATGACCAGCTGGCAAGCTTGTTGGTGTGGCTGATATCGACATCGCTGGGGGGAATGATATCGCTCCGCATTTAACAGCTTTGAATTTTGTTTCCGTTTGAAATGTTTCGCTTGCCTTGTCATCAGTTCCCACGCTTGCTTTGACGTAGAAATATAAAGTTTTCTCTCCTGCAAAGTAATTTACGGAGCCCAGCACTCCATAGAACCTTATTTCCTTTGTTTCTCCATTTGCAACATCATTTGTTCCTGTATTGGCTATGATTCCAATAGTTGACCCTTCAGTAATATCATTTCTTACAAATGGGCTGATAAATGTCTCTTTTTGGGTAGCATTTTCCCCTGCAACATATGACGCTTCCCCGTAAAAAGTGAGCCTTCTGGCTTCCCAGTCATCTGTATCATATTCAATCCGATATATTAATTGGTATTGTCTAAGATCAGTAGTTCCGGTTTTTTTTGGAAGCGTGTATTCCTCGTATATTTCGGAGCTGGTTGTTTTCCAAGTCGACCATTGATCGTTGCTTGGATCACGTACTTTTACCCCGGTAATTCTCCCTAAGATTTCTTTCGAATCTGCCATTCCCTCACCCCATCCTTTCCAGCATGCGCCGGGCGGCGAGTTCCGATTTTATATCGCGCATGATCGCGATTTCCTCGGCCTGCAGCTGCTCCATGCGCCTGGTGTCCGTTTTGCTCGCGGCTGCGATCTGACCGCTCTCTTCGTTTGAGTGGATGACCGATCCGCGCGGCAGTTCCACCAGCTCCGGCCCGCCCTCGCCGAGCCATGTCGCCCCGCCCCGCCAGAAGTCCGTCCCGGCGGCGTTTCTTCCAATTTTGGCTAAAAGCCTTAGTATTTCGTCTTCGTCCATGTGTCCGTATGAGTATACAGAATCACCTGGTACATAACTTCCGGAGTAAAACTCACGAGTTACCTTTCCCGTGGCTTTGTCGATGTCATTTATATTGTCAGGTCTAATAATTGTTCCGCCCATGGTAACGTATGCCTGCACATCATCCTTCCATGTCGCGCCGTACACATCGGAGCCTAGGCCTCCGTAGCTTATCATTTCTTTATTGGAGCTTCCCAAAAGATCCCGTGTTCCTTGAATAATCTTATTCAGAAATTCCAATTTCTTTGCCGCTGATTCTATCGGTTTCAACCAATCCGGGATTTTGTCTGCTATCTCAGTTGCAGTTTGAAATAGGTTCGCACCATGCTCAATGATTATTGCAAGATTTTCGATTAGTCCTGAATCTATTACCGCATCTCCCGCTGTTCCTATTGCCTTTGCAAACGCATTCATAGCTGCTTTGGATGCCGGGGCAAAATCGGCGGCGATTTTGTTTTTCGTCGCGTCGATCGTTGCTTGCAGTTCCTGATGTGCGTCATCAACCTCGCCTAAGATCTTGACCTGGCTTTCCGTAAGAACAAGGTCGTTCTCTTTTGCCGCATTGGTGTACTGCTGCAGAGTCTCTCTTCCTGCATCGATCAGCGGCTTGAGGTCCCTGTAAGACTTTCCGAAAAGATTGTTTGCTACCACGTCGCGCTCGGCTTCGTTCTCCACGTCACCCAGCGCGTCGATCACGTCCAGGAACGTGTCATAGTTGTCCCGGAGGCTGCCGTCCTCATTGGTGACGGACACACCGAGCATCCGGAAGGCCTCGCTCTGCTCCGCGGCTCCGTCGCGCGCTTTGCCCATGGTTTGGGTGAGCCTTGCGAGGCTTTGGTCAATTCCGTCAAAATCTATGTATTTGGACGCGTTATCCAGAGCTTGTATAAGTTCTACGTTCAAACCGGTCTTGGCCGAGCGTGTGAGCAGCGCGTCCGCCTGCTCTGCCGCTTCGAGGGTCATTTCGTGCAGCTCTTTTATCACGCCGATGACCGCTGCCGCACCGGCGGCTACCGCACCCAGGGCGGCCACCGACCCCGCGGAAAAGCCCTCCACGCCGTTGAGCGCTTCTTTTGCCGCGTCCGGGAGATGGATGCCGAGCTTGTCTGCAACGCTGTCGATCGTGTCCCCAAGGCCGGTCATTTTCTCTTGTGACTGTTCGGTTACCTCGTTTTGCTCCACGAGCGCTTTTGTATTTTCCTCGGCGGCGTGCTCAAGCTTGGCCTGTTCCTCTTTTGCGGCGGCCAGTGCTTCCCGCCATTTGAGAGTCTGGGTGCTGTTTTCTCCCGTCTGCGCAATTGACTTCTGTGTCATCTCGCTCACAAGACGGGTGCGCTCTCTGGCTGCCTCAAGCTGCTGATTCAGCAGATCCGTGGATTTTGCCGCCCGCTGCTGGGCGCTGTCCTCGTCTCCGAAGGTCGCGGTCAGGGCCTTCATCTCGGCATCGAGAGTCTTGGTCTGCTGTATGATGTTGCTGATTTGTTTGCGGTATCCTTCTTCTCCGTCGACCTGGATTCTCGGTCCGATGGAAACGCTCATTCAGTCCACCTCCATCTGCTGCAGGAAGCTCATGGGCACCGGCTTCTGCTTCGGCGCGGCGCCGTTAAAGATATTCAGGCAGGCGATCAGATCCTGCATCTCCCCGACACTTGTGACCATGACCTCCTGCCTTCGCATGTTCAAAAATTTGATTCCGTAAAAGATGTACCACGCCGTGTTCAGCTCAATGCACTGACCACCGGCTGGTTTGTTTTTTTTTCGGGCGCGCTGCCCTCTGTCTCTACCGTGCGCGTGAGGTCGCGTTTCATGGCGGCGTCGCATTCGTCCACCAGCTCGCCGAGCTGCGTAAACGTGAGCATCCGGATCGTCTCCATCTCCAGCGGCGCCTCCACGTATTCCCGGCCCTCCGCCATGGCTCGCAGGCTTTCCGCCCGCTCGTGCCACTGGGAGAGGATGATCGCCACGTTGGCATTGAGCTCCACGTTCTGCATCTCCGGGTGCTCTTCCTTGAGCTTTTTGATCTCGTCATAAGCTCCGACGGTATACGCGAAGCCGTATTCCTTGCCGAAAATTTTCACGGTGTCCTCCTTACAGCAGCGGCAGGCTCTCCACGGGATTGCCGCCGAGCGCCACGCGGCAGGCGTTGTATGCGTCCAGCTCCGACTCCAGCGGTTCCGAAAACCACTTCCAGGAGTGGCGGGCCGTGTCGTCGGTCAGGATCTGCGCCGTGAGGCTCTGGGTCTGCCAGTCGATTTCCTGGCCCTCGGTCGTGGCCGGCACGTCGAACTGGTCAAACTGCAGCTTCGTGTACACAAAGGCGACGTAATACTCCTCGCCGTTGGACTGCATCTGCACCACGACGCCCAGACTTACATAGGGGACATTCTGGTCATCGTCATAGGTATAGAATTCGACGCTCTGATTGTTGCCGATGTTGACCGTCTCGGCGGACTCGACCGGAATTCCCATGATCATCTTTTCGGAGTCCACGCGCAGGCCGTCCACGCCGAGGCCCAGCGTGCCGGTCCGGAAATGAGGCTTTCCGCGCTCAGCGGCACGGTTATTGAGATAAAGGATGTTTCCGCCGTTGGCTACGGTGATCTGCGGGTTGATGCTCACGCCGCGGGCCAGGTTGCGGACGCCCGTGTGGGTGACAATGCCTCCCGATGCGGAGTAAAGCGCCACCTGCGGAAAGCTGAAGCCGGTTACTACCTGCCCGCTCGCCAGTTTGCTTTCATCCATTGCTGTTCCCTCCTAAAATTTCTTTGAGTTTTTGATCTGCTGCCCGCTCCATCTCGATCAGGGCCGCGCCCTGCACACGTTTTACCGCCGTTCGTACAAACGGCTGCTTTGTCATGGCGCTTGATCCCGACTCGCATGAGCGTGCGATGAGCTGGTTCGGCTGCCCGTGCGGCCAGCGCTTGGTTTTCACGTCGTTGTAGCCGTCAAAGCCGACCTTCGCGGAAATCACGCCAAACTTGTCTTTGATTGGCGTAATGCCGAGACTTTTCACAAGGCCTATTTTTTGGGAGACGCTGATTTTGACTGCCTTTCCCTCATGCCATGCTGCCATTGCTTCGGCGTCTGTCACGCGGTCAAGTCCTTCGGTCGATTGCCTGACCGCGTCGGCCACGACCTTGGCCCCGGCGTAAACGGCGGCCTCGCAGACGGGAGCCGTGGCTTCCCCTGCCCTTCTCAGCTCGGAAAGCCACGTTTCCATCCCCTGCATCTCGATCTTAGCCATACCTGACCCCCCATACCCACTCATAGTGGAAAAAGCCCGTGTCTTCTTCGTACTGCGTTGAATTGAGATACCAGGGGATGCGGGCAGCGTCCAGCGCGGCCTCAAACTGTGCCTTCCATGGGTCAAACTCGATCTTGGTATACAGATCTGTGGTCCCGCGCTGTCCCTTCTCCAGATGGCGCCCGTTGAGCACCAGATCGTCGCCGCCCTCCTCCTGCCATACAAAGTACCGGTCGGAGTTGAGGCGCTTTGCGTGGCTTACCTGATCGGTGACGGCGGTATGCGCCGCGATGATTTTTTTCTCCCAGCTCATGCGCCATCCCCCTGTCTGTAGGCCGCCAGCGTCAAATCAAGGCTCGCGGGATATACGTCCGGCACTGTCTGCACCAGATCGATGCGGTATTCCCTGCCGTCCTCGGTGACCACTTTGTCCCGGTTGGTGATCTCCGCTGCCGGCTTCGGCACGCGCAGGACCCGCTGGACGCGGGTCTGGTTCTGCGCTGCCTGGTAATAGCGGTACAGGCCCACCTTGCGCTGCGCGTAAGGCAGTTTGACAATTTCCTCCGGCTTCTCCTGCGGGAGATAGCCTGGCTGTGTTTCGTCGGTTACGCGGCAGACGGTGAGCATGCCGTCGTTGTAGTCCTGTGTGACCTTATGCTCAGGTCTTCGCGGCGCCTTCCACGGCTGCGGCATAAGCCCGCACCCCCTTCTGGTTCTGCATGGCGAGGATCATGCTCTGATAGTTGTTTTCAAACACGTCCAGCGCCTCATCCCTGGCATATCGGACGTACTCCTTTAAGAGTGTCCGGGGATAGCCGGGGCGTAAGTAGTCCCCGGCCTCCCCGAGCTTGTCGTCGATGTATGCCCTGCCGTCCTGGATGAGGCCCAGGAGCCGCTCATCAGTCGCCGCGTCGTCCCAGGTGACGTTTAAGGCGATCTTGATATCGTAGAGCAGCGCCTCGCACGGCATGGGCCCGCTCATCAGGACTTGGTGACGGTGACCGTGTAGGTCTTGGTGGTGCTGCCGTCCTCGGCGGTGACGGTGATGGTCACGGTGTTCTCACCGGCTGCCCACTCGGCGGCGGTGCCGTTCGCGATCTCCTCGCCGCCGACGGTGATCTCCACATCCGCGCCCGCGTCATTCGCAATGGCGGTGATGGTGTTGGAGGCGTTGGTGGTCGCCGCGGTGTAGGAGGTGGTATTCGCTGCGAAGGCGGGCGACAGGGTCAGCGCGCCGAGACGCAGTCTGTTCAGGGTCGCGTCGGTGGACGGGGTGCGCTGCTCCACCATGGTCACCTTGTAGGAGATGGGCTCCAGATCGGAGATGTCCAGGAGCAGGAAGGCGTTGTTGTCCATGGCCCTGCCGTTGGCGTGGCCCTTGATGAGGTACACGCGCTTGTCCTCGAGGAACTGGTACTCGTCGGAGTACTCGATCCTGCCCTCTCTGGAGCTGCCCGCGAGCAGCAGGTAGCGGTAGCCGAGGCCGATGATCGCCTCACCGGTCGGCACCGCAAGGCTCTGGATGATGTCGATGGGCCAGGGCAGCACGTTGTTGCGGAAGGTGCCGTCCGGCGCCATGATGGTGGTCGCCGGCATGATGCGGCGGAAGTAGTCCTGCGGATTGACCAGCAGGATCACGTCCTGCACACGTCTGGGCTTGCCGTTCGGATCCACGGCGAGAGTGCCGAGCAGGTTGCCGATGGTCTTGACGCTCAGGTCGTTGACCTTGATCTTGGCCTTTCTGGGATACACGCCGCCGGTGACGGTGACGTCATCGCCGACCTGGCGGTCCATGCCGATCGGCATGTCCTTGCCAGTACCGGTGACGATGCCCTCCTCCATGCCATTGGCGAAGGCCTCCAGCAGGACCTGGCGGACAAACTCATCCAGCCAGATCGGGCCGAATTCGAGCATGTCTTTGCAGACAGGCAGGAATGCGCTCAGCTTGTCGAGCGTGGCGTCCATCTTGGCAAAGCCGCTCAGCAGCTCCTTGACGATCTCGCTGCACAGCTCGCCCCACTCGGCCTTCTGGTAGCCGTTCTTGTTGACGATGATCTTGGCCACGGCCCCGCTCGGGATGAAGTTCAGGCGGCGCAGCAGCGGGTGCTCGGTGCGCAGCTCGTCAAACACGCGGTTGATGGTGGTGTCCGGCAGGACCAGGTTCACGTCGTTGAGGGCCTGGCGCGGGTTCTTGCTCCGGATGCAGTCGCCGAATTTCTGGTAGAAGGCTTTTTCCTCAGCCGTCAGGGGCTTGAGGCCGCGGGCCATGAGGACCTGATCGTCCTCGTCGCCCTTGATGCCGGCGTACTTCTGTTCGATTTCTTCCTGGATGTCCAGGCCGATGCGCTCTGTCAGCTCCTCGAAATACTTGACAAAGGCCTCGGTGTCGTTGCCCTTGGCCGCCTCGTGCAGGGACTGGCGGATCTTCTCGCGGTCGCGCACGGTCTCCTTCAGGTCATTGCTCTGCATGTCTTTGTTCATGTTCATCCTCCTAAATATTTGTTGATTAATTCAAACCGCAAAGCGCCGCCATGAGGTTCATGGTTGCCTTGCCCGCTCCGGCGTCTTCGCCGTCCTCTTCTTTGCCGTCCTCCGCTGCGCTTTTCGCGCCCTGCTGCGTGATCTCGGGTGTGTCCGGGCTCCCGGCCGTTTCTGTCTGCGCTTTCTCCTGCGCCCGTTTTTCGGCCTCCTGGAGTGCTTTCTCTGCGGCCTCGGCCCGCTGTTCTGCTGCCCTAACGCGGGCAGCGAGCTTGTCAAAGCCCATGGCGCGGGCCGCCAGCATCACGGTGTTGCCGCGCTGCTGCAGGGCGTCCTCTCCGCTCTCGGGATCGGTGCCCACATCGTCGGCGATGCGGTCGGCAAGCCCCAGCTCCACGCACTCGCGCGCCGGAAGCCACGTCTCCGCGTCCATCATTTCGATGAGCCTTTCCCGGCTGAGCTTGTCCCCGGCCTTCTGCAGGTACGCCTCGCGCCCGGTGCTGTTGATCACGTCCAGATCATCGGCTGCCTTGCGCAGCTGCGACGGATTGCCCCAGACGTGCATGCTCATGTTGTGGACCATCATCAGGGTATTGGCCGGCATGACGATCTCGTCGCCTGCCATGGCGATCACCGATGCGATGGAAGCGGCAAAGCCGTCCACATAGACGGTCTTGTGTGCCGGATGCCGCCTGAGCTGGTTATAGATCGCAGTGCCCTCCACCACGTCGCCGCCCAGACTGTTTATGTAGATCTCGATTTCCGTGGCGTTCGGGTACTGTGCCAGCACCTCCCGGAAGTGATTGGCCGAGGTTTCGGATTCGATCTTCTCATCCGTCCACCAGTCGTATCCGTCCGGCTCCACGTAGCTGTAGATGTACAGCTGCAGCACGTTCGGCCTTGCGGCCTCCTGCCGGAGTTCCCAGAAGCCGGTTTTGCCCTTGCTGCCGGCAATGGGGTTTGATTTATCAGGCATTGCCTGTCCCTCCCTCCTGGGCCTCCATCTCGGCGGCCCCGAAATTCTTGGTTACAAAGTGTTGATCGGCCCATTCCTCCGGGATGGGCTCGTTGCCCATGGCGCGCTGAATGTCGTTGTAGCTCCATCCGGAGCCCATAAGCTTTTCGATGTTCGCCGCCATGTTGAAAAGGTCGACGTGCTCGATGGTCTTGCTGTCCATCCTTGCATAGGTCCCGGCTTGCCAGTTTTCGCGCCCGTAGCGCTTGCGGTTGAGCTCCTGGGTGATCTGGTCACAGATCGGATCCACCGTGCGCGTGAGCGTGCGCTTCATAGCGTCGCCGGTCGCCTCCACCTTCCCGCCGAGCAGCACCGTGTCGATGCCGAGTCCGGTTGCGGTAAACGTGAGGATGTCGTCGATCATGGCCCGGATATCGCGGGTGTCCTTTTGTGCGCCGGAGCCCGCGTCCTTGCTGAGGTTTACAAAATCGTAGCCGTCAAACTCTGGCAGGATTGCGGACCCTGACTGCATAAACGGCTTGATCTGTGCCTCCAGCATCTGCTGAAACGTAGTCAGCCACCCGTCCTGACTGCTCGCCATCTGATTGACATGCACTTTCCAGTGCTGACCGTTCTGCCAGCCGTAGGCCGTCATCGCGGCCTGCACCAGGCGCATGTAGCTCGCGGTGATCCCGTTGATCACCGGTTTGAGATTCCGGTGGTTGAGCGTCAGGTGCAGCACGTCGTTTTCATAAAACGTTTTCTGGTACTGCATGTCTCCGACCACGACGCCCTGATACTCGTTCTGCTTGTCCGGCCAGTGCTCCGGCGTGCTCCAGTCGTCTGCCACGACGAAGGCGTCCTGTCCGTCCCGGCGTCTGGTGCGGATGATGAGCGCCTCGTTTTCCTCGTACAGCTTGGCGACAAGCTTGTGCCAAAATGTCGCCGCGTTCTGGTTCACGTTCGGTTCAAAGTTCCACGTCCAGTACTCTTTCCCGCGAGTTTCTACATGCTTTTCAAAGGTTCTGATCTCACAGCGGCCCACCAGCGCGGCGATATAGTGGACGCAGGACCAGAAACACAGCTCGCGGATCTGGAACTCCTGCAGCGCGGCGGTCACGTCTTCGTCGCAGGTGATGTCCTTCACTTCCTGGATGACGCCCGTCCCGCTCGCGGGCTTTTTCGTTCGGAAAATGCTCAGCCCCACAAGGGCACCACTCCTTTCCCGTACATGAAAAAAGCGCCGATAAGGCACAGGCATTTGCTGTGTCTCATCGGCGCTGGCCCTCCCTGGGGCGCTGGCTCATGCACTCTATTATTCGCGGCCCATACGTGGGGCCGCGTCTTTTCTGTTTATAGCCGGATCGCTCCGATCGGCGGCAGCTGTACCGGCTGCCCGCTTCCCAAAACCGGCTCGATGGTCATGCTCGCCACCAGAGCCATAAACGGGTCTGTCTTGCGGCTCTTGGCCTCGATCTTGCCATAGTAAAAGTTTCCGGTGTCGGTGCCGTCCTTTTTCCCGCGCGGGATGCGCTTGGTGTTGTTCACCGCCCAGCGCAGGCACGGGTTGTCTCCCCAGTTGAAAAGCCCCCGGTTGAAACAGTCTTGTATGACCTGTTCGACCGTCATGATGTCCGAGGGCCTTACCAGCTTGACGCGTTCCTTGTCGCTTGCGTCAAAGCCGATGGCTCTCATGGCGTCCCCCACCACGGTCCAGCGGAAGTTATCCATCGCGATCTTTCGGATGTTGTATACTGTCCCGGCTTCCCGGATCCACTCGGCGAGCAGCTGCGGGTTGATGCTCACATCGTCCACCAGCGTGCAAAATCCATGCTCGGCCCAGACCTTATAAGGGGCCTTGACGCGGTGCAGCGTCTTGGACTGGAGACAGATCCAGGTGTGATTGATATCAAAGCGCTGCTCCCCGCGGCGGAAGTGGAGGTTTACGCTGGCCCAGTCGCTCAGCTCCGCGAAGTCGATGCCGACGGTGCAGGCCGCGCGGCTCAGATCTGGCAGCGTGTTCACGGTCGCCTTGACCTTTTCGTAGTCGGTGACGGAAACCTCTTTCCGGCCCTTGCGGATGCCCATCCGCTTCGGCATGAAATCCTGGTGCTCGTCCGGCTTCTCCTTCCAGTCTCTGTGCTCGTCCCGGATCTCCTGCAGGAGTGTCGGCCTGTACTGCAGGCTCGGGTTTGCCATGTACCAGTTTTCCTCATCGTCCACCAGTTTCTCATCCGGCAGCCTGCAGACGAACGGGAGAAACCCGCCGTCGTCTTCGCCGTTGAATAGGATCCCTTCCGCCCGGATCAGGTCGTCGTCCAGCGGTCCGTCGGAGATATCGCCGTTGGAGGTAAAGGACCCCTCGCGCGGCTCATCCTTTTTCCCGAGGCCTGTGCGGTAAACCTTGATGTTGTCGTAATTCTGATAGGCGTGCTTCTCGTTGAAGATGATCGCGCCGGATCGCATGCCGTCCCGGTTCTTCGGGCTGTTTGTCCGTCCCCGGATGATGCCCCTGTTTTTTCTGCCCTGGACGAGCTCCTTGGTGTGATAGAAAAACCGCCGCAGCTTCTGGGCTGTTCCCGGAGTCTCCAGCACGTCGGTCAGATCCTTGACTGGGCGCATTGCTTGCTCTTCGTCGTTTGCGCAGATATCGACATCGTATCCCTTCGCCGGGTTGTATGGGCTGATCAGGCAGAAGCTGATAAAAGCGATCAGCCCGTCCTTTCCTGCCCCCCGGCCTACCATGCAGAACAGGGTTTTCCATCTCGGCATGCCCGATGCCTTGTAGGTGCACAGCCACAGCGCGATCAGAAATTCCTCCCACGGGAAGAGACTGAAAGGAAAGTACCGTTCCAGGCTGATGTATTTCTCGAAGCGCTCCGCCTCGAAGATGAGCTTTTCCCGCTCGAAGGTTTGCCGGATGTACTTTGCCAGTGCCTTCTGCTCCGGGCACACGCGCCATGGTCCTGTTTCGACCTGCTGCAGGTATTCCTCCACCGGCGCCGGGATCGGCGTCCCGCTCACCGTATGGCTGAGCGCAGTTTCCGGTGCTGGTATCAGTGCCCCGCTCATCGCTTCCGCGGTCTCCGTTTCCGTTTTAGGCGTCTGTGCCCCGCTCTCCCGCTCAGAGCTCATCGCTTAACTCAGCCCCTCCGGTTTTCGGTCCCGCTCGCGGCGCGGAGATATCGCGGAAGCCGAGGGCCGTGTAGATGTCCAGCATCTTGTTCGAGGTCTGGTGCCGGATGGTGAGGCTCCGGTTTTCCACAAGCATCCCGCGCTTCTCGTCCATGACGACGACGCCGCGCTCGGCGATGTCGGCGCTCAGCTCCTGGTACTCGCACCAGAGATCCAGGTACCGGCTGAGCAGGTCTCGGAAAACCTTGTCCGTTTGCTTTCCTTTGTCCGTGTCCAGCAGTCCGCGCTCTTTCAGGCTATCCTCCATGCTCGACTTGAGATCCCTGTATTGCTTCGTCCTCCGGATATCCTTGGCCACCGTCATCACCTCCCCGATTCTCGTAAAGTTTCGGCCGGCCTCTCCAAATCTTCCGCCTGCCGGTAAACGGCTTTCGGATCATTCTGCGGAATTTGGAGATTATTACGTAACTGCCGCAAATTCAAGGCCGTTCCCCAAAATCACCCGCCTTTTTCGCGCGCCCGCGCACGGCGGCAGCGCGCCCACAA
>JBGVOA010000436.1:0-10640 GCA_045126095.1 Christensenellales bacterium
AAAAGCTGGAGATGCTGCTGCAGAAATCGAATATCTCCGATGACGACCGCCCGGTTATCGCCGCTGCCCGCCAGCGCGCTGCGGATACCGGCGAGCCCGCCGCAGCCCTTCAGCTGCCGGACGGACGCATCATCACCGGCAAGACCACGCCTCTCATGGGCCCATCTGCGGCGCTGCTGCTCAACACGCTGAAGGTGCTGGGCGGCATCGAAAAGAGCGCGCACCTGATTGCGCCCAGCGTCATCGGCCCCATCCAGTCCCTCAAGTGCGATTATCTGGGCAATCACAACCCCCGCTTGCACACAGACGAGGTGCTGCTGGCCCTGTCCATTTCCGCCGCCACGGATGAGCGTGCAGCCCTGGCCATGGCGCAGCTGCCCCAGCTCAAGGGTTGCGAGGTGCATACCTCCGTCATCCTGTCCTCCGTGGACGTGAACATCTTCAAGCGCCTGGGCGTGAACCTGACCTGCGACCCGCAGTACCAGACCCACAAGCTCTACCACAAGTGAGCGGGCATTGACACGCGGCGAAATCCGCGCTAAAATGTAAGAGACGTGCATATGCACCAACGAGAAATGAAAAAAGAGGCGATCACATGCTGAAGCATACCATGACCATCGCGGGCCTGGAGCGCGGCCTGCCCATCTGCCGTGTGACGGACGACCTGTACATCGGCGCTTTCGTCATCTTCGGCGACTGCGAGCTGACCACGGCTTGCGCGGCGGAGCTGCTGAAGAAGGCTCCTGTGTATGATTACATCATTACCGCAGAGTCCAAGGGAATCCCGCTGGCACAGGAGATGGCCCGCCTGAACGGCGACGCGAAGTGGCTGCTGGCCCGCAAGGGCCCCAAGCTCTACATGCAGGATATCCTGTGTGTGGAGGTCAAGTCCATCACCACCGAGAAGGTGCAGAAGCTGTACCTGGACGGCAACGATGCGGCGCTGATGAAGGGCAAGAAGATCCTCGTGGTGGACGATGTGATCTCCACCGGCGAGTCCCTGCGCGCGCTGGAGGAGCTGGTGGAAGCTGCCGGCGGCGAGATCGCGGGCCGCATGACCATCCTGGCTGAAGGCGACGCTCAGGAGCGCGAGGATATCGTCTACCTGGAGAAGCTGCCGCTGTTCAACGCCAAGGGCGAGATCATCGGGTGATATTGTTTGACGGCGCTGCGGGGGAGATGACTCACCCTGCAGCGCTTTTTCTTCGGAAAGGAGGCGACCATCATGCCGCTGACGGATGCAGAGCGTTATTTCGTGGAGAATTGCGTGACGAAAAGGCGCAGGGAGCGTGTAGCGCTGGAGCTGGCGGATCCCCGCAGGCGCAGCGAGTGCCTGATGTCCTTCTCAGAGCCGCAAAAGGAGCGGCTGATGCAGTCACGGATGACGCTGCTGCCGGAAGGCGCGTCGTCGGAGGAGGCGCTGGCGCAGATGTGCGCATGCGGCTGTACGCGCCGCACGGAAGCGCACCTGATGCATCTGAGTGCAGCGCTCGATCAGACGGTGATGCCGCTGAAGGATGCGCTGCAGAAACTGTGGCACGCCGGGACTGCGGTCATCATCTGCCCGAAGGAAAATGCGACGCTGGTGATGCTGGAGTCAGGTGAATATGCCACGATCAAGGCGATCATGCGCGGCTGCTGAGGCGGCCGCTTTTTCGTGGCATGAAGCGCGGCATTTGCGGGCATACTCCCTCCAAAGGGAGGCGATACCATGAACTACCGTACCGACCTTGCGATGGAGCGCACGGTCTACCCCGGCGGCCTGGGCGACGGCGTGACCGTACAGACCCAGCAGGACAGCGGAGCGGAGATCACCTGGGTGCGCGTGCAGACGGAAGCAGCCGCACAGCGCCTGGGCAAGCCCGTGGGCACCTATTGGACGATGACGCATCCTGAATTGCCCACCTTCACGCCAAAGGAGCGGATGCAGGCGGCGCGGAGGATCGCGCAGATGCTGCGGCTGATGCTGCCGCCCACGGGCGATGTGCTGGTGCTGGGCCTGGGCAATCGCCGCATGACGGCGGACGCGCTGGGGGATAAGGTCGTAAGCGGTGTGCTGGTGACACGTCATATGCAGGATTTTGCGGAAGGCGGCAAGCTGCGCAGCGTGTGTGCGCTGTCGCCGGGCGTGCTGGGCGTAACGGGCATGGAAACGTCGGAAATGGCTGCGGGCCTGGTGGAGCGGCTGCATCCGTCCGCCGTGTTGGTGGTGGACGCGCTGGCCGCCATGGAGACCAGCCACATCGGCACCACCGTGCAGCTGACCGATGCGGGAATCTGCCCCGGCAGCGGTGTGGGCAACCACCGTGCGGCCATCAACCGGGAAACCATGCATGTGCCGGTGATTGCGGTGGGCGTGCCGATGGTGGTGTATGCATCCACCATCGTGCGGGACGCGCTGCAGGGCATCCTGGCGGCCCAGAGCACCCAGGAGGACGCGCACCGGATGGCCGAGCAGCTGACGAAGCAGGCGCACACGGATCTGGTGGTGACCCCGCGCAATATCGACGAATTGGTGGCAGGTCTGGCGGACATGCTGGCCCTGGCCATCAACAGTGCGCTCCAGCCCTCCTGCACGCTGGAGGAGCTGAGCCACTACCTTCACTGACATATCCGCCGCTGCGTCCGCATAGGATGTAGCGAATGGAGGCGGTGACGGATGGACAGGCGTGAACGGAGCTGGCTGTGTCTGATGGTGCAGCTGATGGCGGCGTGGTGCATGCTTGCAACGCGGATGCTGTGGACGGCGCCTGTGGTGTCCCAGGCAATGGCGGAAGCGGATTTCACCGCCGAGGTCATCCTGGATACGCCAACGCCCTCGCCGACGCTGCCTGCGCTTACGCCGTCGCCTGCACCGACGCCGTCGCCCGCGCCCACGCCCGAGGCGGAGCCGGTCTTCGAGGTGGAGGTCATCCGGGAGGACGCGGCGCAGCGCCCCTGGGAGGGCAAGCGCGTGCTCATCTACCACAGCCACACCTGGGAGGCCTACGAGCAGGTGCCCGGCGCGCCTTATGCGGAGACAGAGAAGTGGCGCACGAAGGACGAAAACTGCAACATGCTGGCCGTGGGCGATGCGCTGGCGGCCCATCTGCGTGCGCTGGGCCTGGAGGTGGTGCACGACCGCACCGCCTTTGAGCCGCCCGACTTGGACGGTGCATACGCCAGGAGCCTGGACATGCTGGAAACGCGCCTGGCAGCCGGGGAGAGCTACGATCTCTACATCGACGTGCACCGGGACGCGCTCTCGGCGCAGTCCACCATCCGGCGGACGGTGACGATCGGCGGCGAGGAGTCGGCAAGGTTCATGGTGCTGGTGGGCAAGGGGACTACGGGCGGCTACACGGAAAAGCCGGACTGGGAGGCCAACCTTGCCATTGCGGAGCGCATCACCCAGGCGCTCAACCAGCAGGTGTACGGCCTTGCCCGGGACGTGAAGATCAAGACCGGCCGCTTTAACCAGCACATAGCGACGCGCTGCGTACTGATCGAGTGCGGCGTGAACACCAACACGCTGGAGCAGGTTCTGTGCGGCTTGCCATACCTGGCCCAGGCCATCGCAGAGGCGTTGGCGGAATAGAAATCGCCCCGGAGGACGCTTGATTCCTCCGGGGCGTTGCGTATGCGGTTTACAGGGCGGCCAGGGACAGGGGATACTCGTCCAGCGTGGCCTTGACGGCGGCGTAGTGCCGGCCGGCGCGATCCACAGAGGGGATGATCCACAGAAGGATGGCCCAGTCCACAGCGGCGGCAAAGCCGTTCTCCATCAGCGGCGCGCAGATGCTGATGAAGCGCTGCATGCTCCTGCGGGCAGCGCCGGAAAGGGGCGCGGCAGCGCGCAGCACAGGCTCCAGCACGGTGCGGATGGCCTGCTGATCGCTCTCGGGGGCGATGAGCATCGCGGCGAGGGAGGCTGCGCTGACGGGTTCGGCGCTTTCAGGCTGCATTTCGTCCACATAGGGCAGCGCGGGCAGGTTCAGCACCGGCCAGGGATCTGCGTCGTAGGCGGCGTTGCGCACCATGCCGGGCACGTTGCGGCTCAGCAGCACCTTGCTCACGCCCTGGATGGGCGCGTAGTTGGGCAGGCTCGTCATGAGGATGGCGGGGGCCGCGTCCACCGGGCGGGCCGTCACCATGGGGCGCTGCTCCTGGGAATACTGGTGGACGTAGCTGTCCTGCCAGCCAAAGGCGGCGGCGATGTTGCGGCTCAGTGTCGCCAGCGGCGCGACGCTGGGGCACACCACGCCAAAGCGCGGGCAGAGGGCCAGCAGGGCCAGCAGGGCTACAGCTGTATTGCGGTCAGACGACAGCCCGGAGGCGGCCAGCACGTCGGTCATGCGGGTGATGAGCGCGTCCACCGGAACGGTCGTGCCGGCGGCAGGGCTCATGCGCAGGGGCGCGCCCAGGCTGGGGGCGAGCATCTGCGCTTCGGTCAGCAGACGCGTGGTCTCGGCGGGCAGGGTATCCTGCTGGAGCTGCGTCACCATGGCAGCCAGCTCGTCGCGCTGGCTCTGCAGGGCGTTGAGCTCGGCCTTGAGGGCGGTCACGCTGGCTTCGGCCTGGGTGCGGGCGGCTTCAAGGTCGCCGGTCTCCTTCGTCAGGCGGGCCTTCATGCCCTCCAGCAGCTCCTTGCGGTAGGCGTCGGTATCGCGGTGCGCGCGATCAAGTTCGCACAGGGCGGTGAGGCGCTCGGCCTCCAGATCCTGCAGGCGGTCGCGGAGCACCTTCTGCATCAGCGTCATGCCGTTGCCCTTGCACAGGCGGCTCTCCAGCGCATGGCGGAAGCCGTCCAGGGAGAAGATGCAGTCCAGCAGCTGCGTGTGGGCCTCCGAGGCGTTCCATGCCTGGCGGAGGTTGGTGCAGGCTGCAGCGACGGGATTGTGCACCTCCTGCATGCGGATGCCCTTGGGCAGGTTGCCCGTCGGGGGCTCGTAGGGCAGGCTGTACTGGCTGGTGGCCAGCTCCTGCAGGCGGTTTTTGGGCTGCGGGGTGGAGGGGTGCAGCGTGGTGGGCACCAGGGGCGTACCGCCCAGCTGACCGGCCTTCGCCTGCTGCACAGGCTGGGGACGCGGCGGACGGCTCTCCCGCTGATTGAGCAGGTTCGCACCCTTGGAGACGGGCTTGTCCAGCTCGCGCAGGGTCTGCTCGTGGCCCTTGTTTTCATCCAGGATGTGCAGCTTTTCGCCGATGGGCAGGGGCGCGGGCTCCTCGTGCTTTTCTTCAGCCGCAGGGGCAGGCTCGGCAGACGCTTCCTCCACCGGAGCAACGGGCGCTTCAGGCGCGGACTCAGCGACGGCCGCGGGCTGGGACTCCTCCACGGCTGCGGGGGCGGCTTCAACGGGCTGCTCCTGTACGGCGGGTGCGGGCTTGTCAGCTGCGGCAGGCTTTTCTGCGGGCTGCGGCACGACGGGGGCGGGTGCATCATCCATGCAGAGGATCAGGCGGGTTTCGCCGTCGGGGCAGGGCAGCTCAAAGAGGGTGCCGCTAGCCTCGCTGGCGGGGGCAGGCAGCTCGGCGGCGCTGCGGCGCACCGGGCCATAAAGCGTGTCGCCCTCGCGGATATAGAAGCAGGGCGTGATGGCCTTTTCGCAGGCCTGGGAATAGTCAGCCGCAGTACCGTCCACAATCTGATAGAAGCTGTTCTCGGGCAGCGGCTTAACGGTGTCGGAATAAAGGATGTACTGATTCGCCTCGCCCTTGGCGGGATTGAAGTTCTTATTCGTGCGGATCTTGCCTGCGTCGGCGGGCTGGCCGCGCAGATCCACCGTGCACCAGCAGCCCAGGGAGCGCATGCGTCCCTTGAAGGAGTGCAGCTCGTTGCGGTCGGGCACGATGCGCAGGCAGCCCTCGCTGGGCCAGAGCTGCTCGGCCTCGGCGCGCACGTCACCCTCCATGGTCAGCAGCGGGCGGACGCGGAAATAAGCTTTCTGGATGTTGTCTTCCTCGATCCACGAGAACAAAAGGCAGCGGTCGAGATTCATCAGTATTCCTCCATAACACAGGATAATGATAAGGATATAGGAAAAAACTATAATACCACCTATGTACCATATTATCAAAAGAATGGGGCGCAGTCAAGCCCCGAAGCCTGTATTTATGCGGTTTTGCGGTTATTTCAAGGCAAAATGGGCATGCTGATGCAGAAAGGCGGGCGATGTGGCGGATGACAGGTGGAATGCTGCTGCTCACAGGGGCGGCGATCATGGTATACTGCGGACTTTTGCAGCGTGTGCTGGACAGGATGCACCTGCGCGACCGCACGGCGCTGCTGCTTATCGGCGCGATGCTGCTGGGCACCTTCCTGCCCAACCTGCCCCTGGGACGCGTGCAGGTGAACATCGGCGGCGGACTGATTCCCCTGGGGGTGTGCGGCTATCTGTTCATCCGGGCGGACGAAGCGCACGAGCGCTGGCGGACGCTGCTTGGCAGCCTGCTGACGGCGGCAGCTGTCTACGGACTGACGCTGCTGCTCCCTGCGGAGCCGGAAAAGCTGCCCATTGATCCGACGCTGCTGGTGAGCCTGTCCGGCGGCGTGATCGCCTGGTTGCTGGGCCGCAGCCGCAGGGGGGCGTTCATCTGCGGCGTGATGGGCGTGCTGCTGGCGGACACGGTCTCTGCGATAACGGCCTGGTCCAGGGGCAGCGTGCAGCCGCTGATCCTGGGCGGCGCAGGACTGGCGGACGCGGCGGTGCTGGGCGGCATGCTCAGCGTCCTGTTGTGCGAGGTGGTGGGCGAAACGGTGGAGCGCTTCGTCCGCAGAAGAGCTGGGAGGAATGAGGGATGAAGAAGCTGCTGATCGCGCTGCTGGCTCTGGGGTTGATCCTGCACTTATCCCGCTCGGAGGGGGAACGGCAGGGGCGCTACGAGGTCTGGCGCATCCGGACGGAGAATGGCGCACTGCTGACCGAGGTCTGCGAGGAACCGGAAAAGGGCGACCTCTACATCTCCGCCGACAACAGGCTCTATGAGGTGACGCAGGTCACAGAGGGCGACGCCTCTGCGCGTTTTGTGGAGGCGGTCTCCCTGCCGGACGTGAGCTGGCTGGATGCGGAAGCCACCCTGCCCGTCAGCGCGATGGAACGCCGCGTGGCGATGTACTGCACCCACTCCGACGAAAGCTACGAGCCGTCTGACGGCTACTACTCCACCGAGCTGCGCGGCAGCATCTATGAGGTGGCCCAGGCCCTCGCAGATTCTCTGGCGGACAGGAACGTGGAGGTCACCCTGGCGGACACGCTCCATCATCCTCATGACGCAGGTGCGTACCGGCGCTCGCGTCAGACGGCGGTGCAGCTGCTGCGGAACATGCCGGACTGCCTGCTGGATATCCACCGTGACGGCATCCCTGACCCGGATTCCTACGCCACGTTTATCGGCGGGGAGGAAACGTCGAAGGTGCGCCTGCTGGTGGGACGCGCCAACCAGAACATGGAGGTCAACAAGCAGTTCGCACTGCTGGTGAAGGCCGTGGCGGACCGTGTGTATCCGGGGCTCATCAAGGACATCTACATGGGGCGCGGCACCTACAATCAGGACCTGTGGCCCCGGAGCATCCTGCTGGAGTGCGGCACCTACACGCTGGAAAAGGAGCGTGTGCTGCGCAGCATGGACATGATGGCGGATGTGCTGAACCGCGCCCTCTACGGCGGTGTTCTTGGCTCTGCTGGGTCGGTGAGCGATGTGGGCAGCGGCGCCAGGGAGGAGCGGGGCGGCGTTGTGATGGGCGAGCCTGACCCGCCTGCACAGACATCGGCGGACAAAGGCGTGGGCAGCGGCCTGATCTGGGTGGGCGTGGTGCTGGTCGTGGGGCTTGTGGGGTATGGCCTGCTGAGCGCGGGCAGCTGGCGCGGCGGAATGCGCAAGGTCGCCCGGGGCATGAGCGAAATGACTGGCGGTTTGCTGGGCAAGAAGCCCGAGCCCGGCGAAGACCCGGAGCACTCCGGAAAATGAAAAACAAAGCGGGGGAAGCCGCCGGTGATGAGCCGGGCTTTCCCCCGTTTGCGTTATCTCTGCGTTTTGCCTGATGCGCCGTCCATCTCGGAGAGCACCGCCGCGCTCAGGCCGCACCACAGGAGCGAGTAGGGCAGGCAGATCTGCCCGTGGAGCTGCAGGGGCATGCGGCGGTAATCCCAGATGCGGTGGCTGCGGTTGAAGGCGCGGCCCACGCCATACTCAATGGCGGTGATGCCCGCGCCGCTGAGCAACGCCCGGCAGAACAGGCTGCACCGCAGGCGGCTGACGCAGCGGATCAGCACCATGCCCGCGCCGCCTGCCAGCGCCATGGAGGGGTGCGTCCGCCGCCGCCACAGCATTTCCAGCGCCGGATAGCCAACGGCGCCCACAAGGAAGGTCTTCAGCATGATATCACCTCCTCCACAGGATGCGCGGAGGCAAGGCGGCCCATGCATGCAAAGTCCGCCGGAAGCGCGTGCCCCGGCGGATTGTTGGGTTACTGTGCCCCGGAGGTGCACTCTGCGCATTCGCCGCAGCCCTCGCAGGCGGAAAGCTCCGCGAAAAGGGCCTCCACAAAGCGCATGTCGACCATCTGCTGGTAGTCCCAGCCGCCCTCGTACAGGCCGGAGATGCTCACAACCTCCATGCAGGTGTCCACTGCCTGCTGGCTGATGAAGCCGTCGGGGCTCCAGAGCTGGTCCTCGTAGGCGCGGTCGAGAGCGGCCTTGCGGCCCTCCTCCGTCAGCGTGGAAAATTCGATGGCCAGCACCCGTTCGGCCAGGGCGCGGTCGGTCTGTACGGCCTCAAGGGCGCGCAGCATCGCGCGGACGAAGGCTTCGCAGGTTTCCGGGTCGTTCTCGATGGTGGACTTCTTCACGCCGATGACGGAGTAGGCGTAGTCGCCCAGGTCGGGGAACTTGACGAAGGGCTCCTCGAAGATGCCGGCGGTCACGCCCTCGGAGATCTGCGGCTCGCCGCCGTTGCCGATGTCGCCCTGGCCGTAGCGCAGCATGGCGGTAACGGTGGAGGCATCCGCGTTTTCGGAAAGCGTCACATCCACATCGGGGTCAAGGCCGACGGACTTCACCAGCCAGCGGGTCAGCACGTTCGGGCTGCCGCCGTAGCGGCCAGCGACGATCACCTTGCCCCGCAGGAAGTCCGCCATGTCTGCATCGCTGTCCGAGGCGGGGATGAGGCCCTTGCGTGCGAAGAGGTACACATTGGCGCGGTTGACGCAGTTGACGATGGCAATGATGGGATCGCTGTTGCCCTGGTTGGCGAAGTTGTAGCTGTCCACGCCGCCGATGGCAGCGAAGGCGTCGCCTGACACCACAGCGGTGACATGCGCGCCGCCGGTGGCCTGCACGACGGTCACATCCAGCCCTTCCTCAGCGAAATAGCCCTCATGGATGGCCATATACAGGGGCAGGTAGCCGATGAGGTGCACGGGCTCCGACACGACGATGGGCCGCAGGGCTTCCTCGGCCATGGCAGCGGGTGCGGCGCAGAGCATCAGCGCCGTCAGCAGGGATAGCAGCTTCCTGTTCATGGGATTCGCCTCCGTTTCGGTTTATTCCGGCCTGCGGGTCGTCCAGTGCATGAGCAGCAGCTTCTCCAGCAGCACCACGCCTGCGTACATCAGCACGCTCACGATGGACAGCACCACCACGCCGACCCAGACGAGCTTGAGGTCAAACGTGGTACCGGCGTACACGATCATACGCCCGAGGCCGCGGTCTGATGCAATGAATTCGCCGACGATGGAGCCTGCCATGGCCAGGGCGATGTTGACGCGCAGCCCCGTGATGATGGAGGGCATAGCAGAGGGCACCACCAGGCGGGTGAAGATCTGCCGACGCTTTGCGCCCAGGGATACCATCAGCGTCTCCAGCGCCGGATCGACGCTCTGCACGCCGCCATAGGCCGACATCGCCGCCACCACCACCGTCATCAGGAAGGCCAGCACCACCTTGGAGGAAAAGCCGATGCCGAACCAGATCACTAGCACCGGCGCGAGGGCCAGCTTCGGCAGGGCGTTGAGGACGATCAGCCAGGGCTCCGCCACCAGCGCCACCTTCCGGTTGAACCAGAACAGCAGCCCCAGCAGGCTGCCCACCGTCGTGCCCAGGAGGAAACCCAGCAAGGTCGAGGAGGCCGTGTAGGAAATGTCCCGCCACAGTTGACCCGATTGCCACTTCACCACAGCTGTCCGCCAGATTTCCGTCGGGCTGGAAAAGAAGAATGGGTCGATCAGCCCTGTGCGGCTGCCTGCCTCCCAAAGAAGAATCAGCGCCGCCAGCAGGCCCCAGCGCCACAGCGCGATGCTGACGCGGCCAATGGGCTTATTTCGTGCCATGCTGCTTCACCTCCTGATCCAGCAGCGCCATGATCTCCGCCTTGACCTCCATCAGCCGGGGCAGGGCGAGGGTCTTCATGGTGCGGGGCTTTTCTTGCGGCAGGTGGTAGTGGCCGATGATCCGCCCCGGGTGGCAGCCCATCACCAGCACCTCGTCGGAGAGCAGGAGCGCTTCGTCCACATCGTGGGTGACGAAGAGGACGGTGCGCTTCTTCTGCATGCAGATGGCGGTGAGCAGCTGGTGCAGGTGAAGGCGGGTGATGGCGTCCAGGGCCCCGAAGGGCTCGTCAAGGAGCATGAGGGGCTTGCCGCTCTGCAGGGTGCGGACGAGGGC
>JBGVOA010000437.1:0-2346 GCA_045126095.1 Christensenellales bacterium
ATCATAGCTGTTGTAGATGACGGAATGGAAGGCGATGGAGGCGTTGATCTTCGTCCAGAACTGCGCGTGGCCGCCCCATTCGGGGAAGTCGCACCAGCGGGCGGTGCGGCCGGTCAGCACCCAGTCGCCCACGTCGGAGGGGGTCGCCTTGGTGCCGGTGGAGCAGAGCATCTGCCGGACGATGCGGGTGTATCCGCCGTTTTCGTCCAGGCCGTAGACGGTGGTGACCTGGTTGGTCACGTCCACGGTGATGGCGTAGGGGACGGGCGGCTTGGGCTTGGCCTCGTCGCTGACGCTACGCACATCGGGGTCGTTGAAGAGACAGTTCCAGGTGTCGGGGCCGACGATGCCGTCCGCCTTGAGGGCGTTGTGCTCCTGGAAGGCCTTGACGGCGTTGCGGGTGTTGCCCAGGAAGTTGCCGGAGACGCGGTGGCTGTAGAAGCCTAGGTCGGTCAGGCGCTGCTGCACCTGGGTGACCAGCTTGCCGGACATTTCGTATTTGAGGGTCTTGGTGTAGGGGATCTCAGCCCGGGGCGTGGGCTCGGAGGAGGGAACGGGGGCTGGTGCGGGCGTAGGGGTGCTCACCTCAGGGGCGACGTAGGGCAGGGCATTTTCCGCGAAGAGCAGGGCCAGGGTGTCCACGTCCGCAGCGCCGGTGGCTTCTTCGCCACTGACCCGCTGGAAGGCAGCCACGGCCTCCTGCGTGGTGGGCAGGTAGGTGCCGGAGAGTGCGCCGCTGTAATAGCCCAGGGCGGTCAGGCGCATCTGCATCAGGCGCACGTCCTCGCCCGTGCAGCCCAGCCGCAGGGGGCGGCGTGGGGTGGAAAAGATGAGCGATAGGGTCTGAGCGTCCGCTTCGCCCGTCTGCAGCAGGCTGAAGTCCGCCTGGAAGGCCTTCACCGCCGCGCGGGTCAGGTCGCCGTAGGAGCCGGTGATTTCGCCCTCATAGTAGAAAAGCTCGCTGAGCTTCGTCTGCAGGTTGGCCACCGCCTCGCCGAAGTCGCCGTGGCGCAGGGGCTGGGAGCTGACGACGATGGCGACGTCGTCCGCCGTATCCGCAGCCGTATCGGCCAGCGCAAGGGCGGGAAGCAGCATCAGCAGCAGGATGCACAGAAGGATTCTCTTCATAATGTACCTCGCGTGGAATTTCATACAGCAACATTGTAGCCTTTCCCGCCGCGATTTGCAAGGGGGACGGAAGAATTTACAAAACCGGTGGCGGAAAGGATGGAAAAAATGGGGTGGATTGTGTAAAATACATCATCAGTACAATGGATGGGGTTGACAAAAACGGCGGGGCGTGATATGCTTTTTGTAATTTCCTGAGGAAGGGAGAATGCGCGATGAAGCTGACCCGCAACGCGATGTCCATGCTGATGCCCATGTGCATGTGCCGCATGAGCATGCGTTGCTGTGCTTATCTTCGCTGCGCTGACCGTTAACGCTGACCGGAACGCTCAAGGCTGACCGGTGCATGGCGGATAGATGAGGAAGCTGCATCGAAGCGTTGCAACTTCCTTTTTTGTTAGCCATTGCAGAGCGAAAGGAGCGACCTTCCATGAGGAATACAGCCTGCCTGAGGGCGCACATCAACCGCGAAAGCAGACGAATGTGGTGGCGCACCCGTCGGATGCCAAGTGAAAATGCGCGCACACGTTTATAAGAAAAGGAGAGACTGTCATGAAGAAGTTCCTGTCCCTGATCCTGGCTGCCCTGCTGGTTCTGTCCGTTTCCGCTGCGCTGGCGGAGATCACCATCGCCGTGCCCAACGACCCCACCAACGAGGGCCGCGCCCTGCTGCTGCTGCAGGCCAACGGCCTGATCACCCTGGATCCCGAAGCGGGCGTGACTGCCACCGCTGCTGACATCATCGACAACCCCCTGGGCATCGAGTTCTACGAGGTCGACGCCGCGATGGTGCCCATGATCATGGTTGATGTGGACTATGCCATCATCAACAACAACTACGCCCTGGATTTCGGCCTGAATCCCGTGCAGGATTCCCTGCTGATCGAGAGCGCTGAGTCCCCCTACGCCAACGTGCTGTGCGTCAACGCCGGCAATGAGAATTCCGACGCTGCCAAGGCCCTGGCGGCTGCCCTGAACAGCCAGCGCGTGGCTGAGTACATCACCGGCACCTACGGCGGCGCGGCCGTGTCCGTTGTGGCGGAGCCCACCGACGGCTACGATCCCACCGTGGATTACACTGCGCTGGCCGGGAGCACCATCGTCGTGGGCGCCTCTCCCGTGCCCCACGCCGAGATCCTGGAGGTTGCCAAGGAGATCCTGGCGGCCAAGGGCGTCGAGCTGGAAGTGATGGTTTTCTCTGATTATGTGATGCCCAAC
>JBGVOA010000438.1:0-3832 GCA_045126095.1 Christensenellales bacterium
GAAGGCCTACGCCGACGAGCCGGTGACGAAATCGAAGGAGGAATACACCCGGGCCCAGTGGCAGATCGACGCCCACGGCTTCTGGCGGTCCAGCGGCGACCGGCTGGTGACGAAGGAGGAGCTTGAATCCATCCCCACCGACCGGATGCAGAAGGTGTACCGGGAGTACAGCCGGAACACCGTGTACAGCTACGAGGATCACGTCGCCCTGGCGAAGAAGCTGGACGCCGAGGGCCGCCTGCCGGCCACGTTCATGGTCGTGGCCCCGGGGAGCTGGGACGATGCGGTGTGGGACGACATCAACCGGATGCGGACCTACAACACCACCCAGAGCCAGCGGCGGAAACAGCTCCACGTCTGCCCGCTTCAGATCGACATCGTACAGCGGCTGATCGACCGCTACAGTAACCCCGGCGACACGATCCTCGACCCCTTCGGCGGAATCATGACCGTGCCCGCCGAGGCCGTGAAGAAGGGACGGCGGGGCATCGGCATCGAGCTGAACGCCGACTACTTCCGCGACGGCGTGGGCTACCTCCAGGCCGCCGACAACCAGGTGAACATGCCGACGCTGTTTGACTTTATCGACGGGGGCGAATGAGGAGCAGGGAAGATGCGTGAAATTGTAGTTGACAACTTCGCCGGGGGCGGCGGCGCTTCGACGGGCATCGAGATCGCCATAGGCAGAAGCGTGGACATCGCCATCAACCACGATCCAGCCGCCATCGCCATGCACCGCGCCAACCACCCGTCCACGGAACACTATACCGAGGACGTTTGGAAGGTGGACCCGGTGAAGGCATGCGCCGGCCGCCCCGTGGCGCTGGCCTGGTTCAGCCCGGATTGTAAGCACCATTCCAAGGCCAAGGGAGGCAAGCCGGTAAGCAAGCATATCCGGGGGCTTGCGTGGGTGGCGGTGAAGTGGGCGAAGGCGGTGCATCCCCGCGTGATTATGCTCGAGAACGTGGAGGAGTTCATGGACTGGGGCCGGCTGGACGCACATAACCGCCCGGACCCGCGCTACAAGGGAGAGACCTTCCGGCGATTCGTGCGCCAGCTTGAAAAACAGGGATATGCGGTACAATACCATATGCTCCGCGCCTGCGATTACGGAGCGCCCACCATTCGCCGCCGGTTCTTCCTGATCGCCCGGTGCGACGGACACCCCATCCGCTGGCCGGAGCCGACGCATGGCGATCCTGGCAGCCTCGAGGTTGTCGCCGGACTGTTGAAGCCGTGGGTACCCGTGGCAGACGTGCTGGACTTCTCTCTCCCCTGCCCGTCCATCTTCGATACAAGCGAGGAAATCATGGAGAAGTTCGGAATCAAGGCTGTGCGGCCTCTCGCAGAGAATACCATGCGGAGGATCGCTCGCGGCGTGATGAAATTCGTTGTCGAGAATCCGCGTCCCTTCATCGTCCAGGTGAATCACTCTGGCGACGGATTCCGAGGTCAGGAAGTGACGGAGCCACTGGACACGATCACGGCGAAGCACGGAACGGGCGTCATCATGCCGAGCCTGATTCAGATGGGCTACGGCGAGGCCGAAGGACAGAAGCCTCGAACGCTGGATATTCAAAAGCCTCTCGGAACCGTCGTGGCGCAGGGGAACAAGTTTGGTCTCGTTTCCACGTTCATCAGCAAATACTATGACGGGGGCTACAAGGGGCCTGGGAGCGCCGCGGAACAGCCCATAGGGACAATTACGGCCATAGATCACAACGCGCTCTGTGCCGCATTTGTGACCCAGTTTAACCACAACAGTGTCGGCCAGTCGCCAGACGAACCGTTGAACACCATCACTGCGGGACAAGGCCACTTCGGTGACGTTCGCGCGTTCCTCGTGAAGTACTATGGGACCGGCGAAAATTGCTCCGACGTAGGTATGCCGGCGCCGACGATCACGACAAAGGACCGGCTCGGTCTCGTTACAATTCGCGGTCAGGATTACCAGATCGTTGACATCGGCCTGCGGATGCTGACGCCCAGGGAACTTTTCGACGCCCAGGGATTTCCCTCCGACTACATTATCGACGTGGATGCCGACGGCAAGGCATATCCGAAATCGGAACAGGTGGCGCGGTGCGGCAATGCCGTTTGCCCGCAGATTCCCGCCGCGCTGGTGCGCGCAAATCTGCCGGAACTGTGCCAAACGGAGGAAAGCGCGTGAACAACAGAGAGGAGAGAAGCGCGTGAGCATCGACGACAACAAGACCGCCATTGACCTGTGGCAGATCATCGCCAACCACGGCTACGCGAACCAGAAGGAAAAGACCATCGAGGAGCTGGGAGAGCTTTCCCGGGCGCTGTGCCGGTACCTGAGCGAGGACAGGCCGAGGCCCGCCACGGTGGTGAACGTCTGCGAGGAAACCGCCGACGTGACCATCATGCTGGAACAGCTGCGGATGATCTTCCCCACCGACCAGATCGACGCCTGGGAGAAGGACAAGCTGCTGAAGCTGGCCGCGAGGGTGGGCGACGTGAATGAGGAATCGGGGGAGGCGAAAACGTGAACCTGGCAGCGATCAAGCGGAACTGTATGAACCGCCGGACCGCCATCATCATCAACGCGCCCGGCGGACAGTGGATCTGTAACGGGCCGTCGGCGTGGCTGGTGGAAGGGTTGAGGGTGAACGAAGAGGCTGTCGCCGCGCTGTTCAACCTGACCGCCAAACAGCGGGACGACATGCTCATCGACGAAAAGACGATCGACGACCCGCGATGGACGCCCTATGGGGTGGACGGCGAGAAGGACGCCCGGGACGTGGGCATGCTGGTATTCCACGGGGACGCGTTCATGGCCATCGACTGCGCCGAGGGGGTGCTGTGGATTCCATACGACGCCATAAAGCACATCAAGGAGGACTACCGTTCCTTCGCCGTGCGGTGGCGGAACGACGAGCCGATGGTCGCCGTGTATGGGGACATGTTCTGCGAGGCGCTGGTGATGCCGCTGAACAACAGGTCCAGCGGGGAGATGCGGGAGATGGCCGTGAAGATGTCCGGGCCCGCCTGGAAATATCCCGACCCCGACGCCGACGCCGCCGAGGCGGAACGTGAGGCCGAGGAGGCGGTGAAGGGGAACGGGGAATAAAGGTCATCCTTTTTTGACGACCTGAAAGGAGGGATTCTATGGAGAAGCTGCTGTAGACACGGGCCGCGGGCGGGCATGACTGAGCGTGATACTGATACACGGGTTGAGACAACAATAAAAGAGAATACGGATTTGATAAACGATCCTCAAGCGAACATCCATATTGCACCCGCCCGCCCGCGGGGTTTCGGGAAGCTGGAATTGAGGGCATGGGATAAGCCATATTACCCCGTGCCCTGACTTCCGGGTTTCAACGGTATTTCTTCTATTAAAAGCACCGGGGGCCGCGAGGCCCTGCGGGGGCTTGTATACCGTATTTATAAGTCAGCGCCCTTTGATTCGGGGCGCGTTCGATCCTTGAGGAGGGCTACGCATGAAAAAAGGTATGCGGGACACATCGGAGTATGAGATCCTGTACGATCTTCCGAAGGGGGAGTATGCCGCCACGGAGATCGGGGGCATTCGGACGCGGACCTTCCGCGCCGGGGACGTGATCGAGGTGGAGTGCTTCCCGCTGACGCGGATCAGCGCCGAGGGGGAGCGCGCCTGCCGGGCGCGGAAGAAGCAGCGGGCGTGCCAGGAGGCCCTGAACCGAAGGAACGCGGAAAAGCGCATGCGCCGGTACATCGACGCGAACTTCACGGGGGAGGACTGGGTGCTGACGCTGACCTGGGATTACGGCCAGATCGACCGCTTCACCATGTCCGCCGCCGACGCGGACCGGCTGTTCATGGAATC
>JBGVOA010000439.1:0-14919 GCA_045126095.1 Christensenellales bacterium
ATCAGCCAGTACAGCGCCATGACGAAGCTCGCCAGGGCCGTGACGAATATGTTCAGCACGATGGCAACGGGCGTGAAGCTGCCGAACCAGTACATCTGCGCAGGCAGAAGCCCCAGCTGGACGGCGATGGAGGCCGCCAGCCCCTTCCAGAGCCAGCTCACCCAGGGGCGCGTGGAGACAAAGGCCCCGCGCAGCCGGGGATAAACGAGGAGCAGCCCCAGCATGGCGCCGTAGGTGAGCTGGAAGGATGCGCCGAAGAGCTGCATGGGGTTGAACAGCAGCTGACAGGCCGCCGCCAGGCACAGCAGGTGCAGCGGCAGATTGCGGTGCTGCCGGATCTTTCCGGCCTCCCGGAGCATCAGCAGAAGACCCGCGCGGATCACCGGCGGATTGGCTCCTGTGAGGATGGCGTAGAGGATCAGCACCACGCCCAGCACTCCGGCGCGGACTTTGCGGGGCAGCCCCAGGGGCGCAAGGAGTCCGCCCAGCAGCAGCGCCAGCACGCCCACATGGAAGCCCGATACGCTCAGGATGTGGAGGATGCCCAGCCCCTTGAAGGCGAGATAATCCTCGCCCGGCAGGTATTCCTTCGTGCCCAGGAGCATGGCAGCGGCCAATGCACCGGCTTCATCACCCATCACGCGCATCATTTCCATCGTCAGGCGATGGCGCAGCGCAGCCAGCCTGCCCTGGAGGCCTGCGGGCTCAGCAGCAGGCTGCAGGCCGTCGTGGCCGTACAGGCCCAGGATGATCCCATCCTGCAAAAGGCTTTCGCGGAAATCGTAGCCGTTGGGATTGCTCCTCCCCTGCGGATGGTACGCTTCGGCGGTAAAGGTGACGCGCGCGCCGGGTCGGAGCCAGTCCGGCAGGGTCTCGTCGGCGTCCAGGTAGCTGGTCCACCATGCGTCGCCGGAAAGGGGCGCGCCGTTGAGCGTCACGTCACCCAAACGGGTCACGATGCGGCCTGGGTCGTCCGCGGACAGGAGCTCATCCAGCACCACGCCGCTGACGACGTATTCGCCCTCCGCCGGGAGGTCGGGATGGTTTGCGTGCCAGGTGACCAGTGCGCCCAGGGCAGCGGAGGCCAGGATAAGCGCCAAAACGCGCCGCCGTCCTGGAAACAGGCAGGCCGCCAGCAGCGATGCGCTCAGCGCAGCAAGGGGCGGCAGCCAGCTTTCGGCTCCGCGCCCCAGCATGACGCCCAGAATCAGGCCCAGCGTCATCGCAGGCAGCAGCCAACGTAGGGCGGGCGGCGTAGCCCGGCGGGTCATGGGCATCATCCTTTGTATGTAATGTTACAGGGCAATGCCCCAGAGGCGGTTGAGGCACAGCAGCCGCACGGGCTTTCCGCACAGCATCCGGGGGACGGGCACAGTCTTTTCCGTCACCAGAATGAGGGCCTGCACCTGTTCGCAGGCGGCGTAGCGCGTCAGCTGCCGCATGACGCCCGCCTTGTCCACCGTGCCGCGCTTGACCTCGATCCCCACGCTGCCGCACATCAGGTCGATGCGGCAGCGGGGGGCCAGGCGCACCTCGTGGGCGTAGGGGATGGCGGCCCTTTCCAGCGCGTCCATCACCAGGCGGTGCAGGTCGTATTCGCCCTGCTGCAGCGGTGCGCGCAGGGCTGTGAGGGCTTCGTAAACTTCTTCCATGGCATTTTACTGCATCGCCTGGATGACGATGCTCATCGCGTTGTTCAGATCCGCGGAGCTCAGGCCCGGCTGGCTGACGGCCCACTGCAGATTGCTGATGGCGTCGGCAAGGGTCTGGTACCGGGCAGAGCCGTAGGGCAAGCTGTCCAGGTACACCTGCGCCTCGCCCAGGAGCATCAGCGCGCTGACGATCTCGTCGCTGTCCGCCGTGTCGCCGCCGGAGGAGTAGGAGGTGTGCCAGGTGCAGTAGCCGCTCTGGCCGTAGAGGCAGTAGCCGCCCAGGTATTCCACCAGCACATCCTCATATTTGGTGCCGATGAAGCGCTCCAGCTGGTGGCCGTGGGGGATGACGATCACGCCCTCTTCGGACACGTTCCAGCAGTAGTCCGTGGCGAGCATGCCGCTGTCCTGGCAGATGCGCAGGGTCTGATGCATGTTGCAGTACTCGGTGGGCGGGGTGGCCCAGTAATCGGTGACGGTATCGTAGCCCAGGGCGTCGCTGCGGCAGGCGGAGGTGGCGCGCAGGCCGGAGACGGCGCAGGTTTCCACCCGCGTCAGGCCGTACTGCTGGTAGTCGCCCTCCAGGATGTCCCGGTTGGGCAGCCCCTCGTGGATCTTCTTCATATACGCCTGCCACAGGGGCGCGGCGCCGTTGGAGCCGGTGGTCTTGGAGGAGAGGGGCTTGTAGTTGTCGTGACCCACCCACAGGGCGGAGGCGTAGTAGCCGGTCATGCCGGTGAAGTACACGCCGCGCTGGTCGGAGTTGGTGCCGGTTTTGCCGGCGACAGTCTGGCCGGAGATCTTCGCCGAGGTGCCCGTGCCCTTGCTGACGGCGTCCTTGAGCATATCCACGACGCAGAAGGCGGTGGTATCGGAGAAGACGAGGCGGCGCTCCTGGTTGGCCTGACCGTCCCAGATGACAAGGCCTTCGCCATCGGTGATGCGCAGGACGCTGATGGGCTCCTTGTACACGCCGCCGTTGCCCAACACGCCAAAGGCGGCGGCCATCTGCAGGGGCGTGATGCCGCTGGAGCCCAGCGACAGGCCAAAGGGCGTTGCGTCGATGTGATCGTCATCCACGCCCATCAGGTGCAGGTACTTCACCGAATTCTCCACGCCCACCATGGTCATCAGGGTCTGGGCGGCGGCGGTGTTGTGGCTGTTGACGATGGCGTCGCGCAGGGTCTGAGGGCCTGCGTAGTAGGAGCCGCCGTAGTTGCGGGGCCAGCTGTCCTCGCCCTTTTCGTTCTTCCAGCCGGCGATGGGCAGGGGCATGTTCATCACCACGCTGGCGGGGGATGCACCCTGTCCGCCGGTGCCCAGGCTGCCGTTGATGGCGGGGGCGTAGACGGAAATGGGCTTGATGGCCGAGCCGACGGGCATGACCATGTCCACGGCGCGGTTGAGGGTTTTCTTGGCCGTGGGAACGGTGCGGCTGCCCACGATGGCCTTGATTTCGCCCGTGCGGTAGTCGATCACAACGGCGGCCGCCTGGGGCTGGATGATCTCGTCATAGGTGCCGTCGGAGTTGCGGGGCCGGTAAACCTTGTCCGCCGGGTCGCGCAGGGAGGGATACTTGGCCCAGTTGGCCAGGGTCGATTCCACCGCAGACTGGATCTGCGGATCAATGGCCAGGTACACATGGTAGCCGCCGGTGCGCAGCTTGTTTTCCATGGCGTTGCGGTTGGCGGCGGTGTCCTCCAGCTGGTTGAGGGCCAGGAGGATGTCCACCACCTCCGTCACGGCGTATTCCACATAGTGGGGATACTCATACATGCCGGTGCCGGTGCTGGGGTCGGTTTCCAGCACGCGGGCGGTGGCGGGGTTGAGGGCCTCCTGATACTGCTCCCAGGTGATGAACTGGTTTTCATACATGCAGCGCAGGACGTAATCCGTGCGGTTGTTGGTGATGCCCACATAGTCCACGCCCTCCTTGGAGCGGGTGTAGAGGTTGCGGCGCGGGTTGTAGTAGTAGGGGCTGTTGCAGGTGCCGGCCAGCATGGCGCATTCCCGCAGGGTCAGCTCGCTCAGGGGCTTGCCGAAGTAGCCCTCGGCGGCGGTCTGCACGCCGTAGTAGCTTTCGCCCAGCCAGATGGTGTTGAGGTAGCATTCCAGGATCTGATCCTTGGTGTAGGCGGCCTCCAGCTGCATGGCCAGGTAGGCCTCCTGAATCTTGCGCTTGTAGCTCTGCTCGGAGGAGAGGAGCGTGTTCTTGATCAGCTGCTGGGTGATGGTGGAGCCGCCCTGGGTGGAGGAGGAGCTCAGGTTGGAGACGAAGGCGCCCACGATGCGCTTAAGATCCACGCCGGAGTGGGTGTAGAAGCGCGCATCCTCCACGGCCACGAAGGCCTGCTGCAGATAGGTGGGCATCCTGTCGATGGAGACCATCACGCGGTTCTCGATGCCCTTGTATTCGGTGATGAGGTTCCCGTAGGCGTCATAGATAAAGGAGGTCTGAGCCTGATCATCCAGCGCAGCCAGGTCAAGGGTCGGGGCGGTTTCCATATAACCCTTGGCGATGCCAGCCACCGCGCCCACCACCGCAAGGCCCGCCACCAGCACCAGCACCGCCAGGATGCGCACCACATTGACCAGCACGCACAGGACAAAGTTGGGCTGCTTCACCGCAGGCTTGAAAACGCTGTGGGGATAAACCTTCTCGCCGGACAGGTCGTCCATATCATCCAGGGGAGCATTCTCCCAGAATTCCTCGTGGGCAAAGACGCGCTTATATTCTTCCTCCGGCGCTGCGCCGGGCTTTTGCAGATCGTCCTGGTGGCTCATCCTGCCGCCTCCCTTCCGGATCATGGCATAAGGGCATAATCCTTCAACATAATTATAGCATGAAACGCCGCGCCGCACAACCTTCCTTCACACAAGCTTCAGTGCGGTGCAGAAATATAACGCAGGAGGCCGTCAAATGCTTGCAAGGGGTTCATCGCTCCGGCGGAGGATCGTCGTCGCCTGCGTGCTGGCGGCGGTGGGAGGCCTCCTGGCGGGGATCATCGTGATCGAGCGCAACCTGACCAGGGTGGTGCTTTCCATGGCGCAGGCGCAGGCCCGGGCCATGGCAGTGCAGGTGCTCAACCAGTCCGCCGCAGAGCTGCTGTCCACCGGCGGGGTGACCTACGAAAGCCTGATGAACGTGACCACGGACGCAGCGGGCCAGGTGCGCCTGATCCAGGCCAACACGCCGGAAATGAACCGCCTGGCCTCCGCCGCCAGCCTCCTGGCCCAGGAAAAGCTGCTGGGCAAAGGCGATCAGGCGGTGAAGGTACCCCTGGGCAGCGCGCTGGGGCTGACCCTCTTTGGCGGCGCGGGGCCCAAGGTGTCGGTGCGCATCCTGCCGGTGGGCAGCGTCCATGCCCAGTTCCACACCGATTTCCAGACCGCGGGCATCAACCAGACCCGCCACCGGGTGACGCTGGTGCTCACCGCCCAGGTGCAGCTGGTGGTGCCCACGGGCGCAAAGAAGGTGGAGGTCTCCACGCAGGTGGCCATGGCGGAGAGCATCATCGTGGGCGAGGTGCCCGATACCTTCACCGATGTGGGCGAGGACATGGATATGCTGGATCTGGTGCCGTAAGTCGCTTGGTGTCGGTGCAGGCACGCCCGTCCGCCGGATGTGGTATCATCCTCCGGGAGGGATGGGTAATGGAGTGCATCGTGCTGGCGGAGGCTGCGGCAAAGCGGCAGGAGATCGCCTGGGCGCTGGAGGATCTGGGGGCAGACTGGCGCTGCGCAGGCGCGGCCACGGCAGAGCAGGCATTGCTGCTGCTGGCACAGCGTCCGGCGATGCTGGCGGTGCTTTCGGCCTGCCCGGAAGCGGCGGCTTTCGCGCGGCAGCTGGAGGCGCGCCCGCTGCTGGCCCCGCCATATCTGCTGGGCGACGGCTTCCCGGCGGCGGACGGCCTGCTTCCGGAGGCTCCCATGCTGCCGACCCTCCTGCAGGCCTGGAAGCGCACGGGGCGGCTGCCCGCACTGCATCGCCTGCGCCTGCCGGAGGCGACCGGCCTGGCCCGGGGGATGCTGCACGCCCTGGGGATTCCGCCGGGGCTGCGGGCGTGGGCCTTCCTGCCTGAGATGGCGGGGCTGACGGCGGTGCATCCGCCGCTGCTGACGGACATGACCCACGGCCTGTACCCGCTGATCGCCCGGATGCACGGCATGACCTCCGGCGCGGTGGAGCGGAGCCTGCGTCTGTGCGTGGAGGCCACCTGGAGCCGGGGCGACCTGGCAGCCCTGGAGCGCTTCTTCGGCTCCAGCGTCGATCCGGATCGCGGCAAACCCACCAACCGGGAGTTCCTCTGCCGGGTGCAGGAAAGAGTGACCCTGGGGGCCAGGCGGCTGGAAATGTGACGTATGTGTTTTGTCCAACGAAATTTCACCTCCCGGCAGGAAGTCCGAAAAGGATGGCGAATATCCTCACCATCACAGGGCGGCACGCCGCCAGGGAAGGATGCAAAACATGTTCATCAAGGGCTTCACCTATGGTTTCGACGGCCGTCGGGGCGCTTATCAGACCCAGGAGGCAGCGGACTCCATCCAGCGCCTGGCCGGGCTGGGCGGCGACTGGGCCGCGCTGGCCTTCGTCATCCGGCAGGATCACTTCTATTCCACCTCCATCCGCCCTGATTACCGCTACACCGTCACCGACAAGGACGTCACCACCGCAGTGAACCGCCTGCATGCCCAGGGCCTCAAGGTCTGCATGAAGCCCATGGTCAACAGCGCCGACGGCGTGTGGCGCGCCCATATCGGCTTCCCGGAGAAGGACTGGGGCGAGCAGACCGAGTGGACGGAGTGGTTCGATAACTACACCGCTTTCCTCTGCCATTACGCGGAGATTGCCGAGGAGACCGGGTGCGAGATGTTCTGCGTGGGCTGCGAGATGCTGGGCACGGAGCACAAGGTGGACTTCTGGCGCAAGGCCATCGCCGCCGTGCGCGAGGTCTACCACGGCCCGCTGGTGTACAACACCAACCACGGCAAGGAATTCGGCGTGCAGTGGTGGGATGCGGTGGACTACATCGGCACCTCCGCCTACTACCGCGTGGCGGACGAACCCGGCGCGTCCCTGGAAACCATGACGGAGCGCTGGAACGCGCAGAAGGAGCGCCTGGCAGAGCTCTCCCGCCTCAACGGGGGCAAGCAGATCATCTTCATGGAGATCGGCTGCCGCAGCGCCCGCGGCTGCGCCATGATGCCCTACGACTTCACCCACAAGGACTTCCCCTACGACGAGGATGAGCAGGCAAACTTCTACGAATCCTGCATGCGCGCGATGTGGAACGAGCCCTGGTTCGCGGGCTTCTTCTGGTGGGACTGGTACACCAAGCTGCCCACGCTCCAGCCGGAGATGGGCTTCTCCATCGTGGGCAAGAAGGCCGAGAAGGTTGTGCAGGCGTGGTACGCCAAGGAACGGTAATCTAAATAGGAAAAGACGCGTCCGGTGCGGGCGCGTCATTTTTTTGCGGGCATCATGGCTTGCAGTTGCCGCAGGGCTTGTACCCCTGCCGGATGAGTTCCTCCCGTCCGCCGGTGAAGTCGCCGCGGTTCGTCTCCTTGATGGTGGGAACGCTGCTGCACTCCGGCAGGTGGAAGCGCTTCGAGCGGGTGTTGAGCACCCAGGTGCCGGTGACGGGCACGTCCTGCGCAACTTCCGGCGCTGGGGTGACCGCCGGCTGGTTGACCGTCTCCTGCGGCGCAGACGGCTCCGCAGCCATCGGCACGGCGGACGGCGCTGCCGTGGGCGGCGGCGTGCAGGTCAGAGCCGTGGCGGTGGACTTATGCAGCACGACCGAATCGCCGGAAGCGCCGATGACATTCACCACGCCCACCGCCGCGCACACGCACAGAAAGACGACGACGCACAGCAGCACGCCGGGCGCCTTCTTCTTGGCAGACGGGGTCGTCATGGAGATTCGCCTCGCTCTCGTGGAATGGTGGTTCCATTATAGCGCGTATGGGGCGGAAGGGCAAATAAGAATAAGCCCCTCTAAGAGCCACCCGTGAATCCGGTACGGAAGGCAGACTTTCCGGTATTTTCAGTTCGGCTGGTATTGACGCCTTATGGGCAAAGAGCAAACCACCGGCTTAGCCGGTGGTTCGGTTTATCTGTAGTCGTTCTCTTATTTTTGGGGCTTGATCTTTGCTGTAACGATCGGGCTGGTTCGATTGCTAGGCATCAACTCCAGAGTTCTCGTCTCGTAGGCACTGTCCTCCGGGATCTGGAACAGACAGTAAACGCGTCGCGTTTCACCTGATGAAACGACCAGGCCGTCGCTCAAATCCTCACTATCTGTCAGCGTAGCAATCGTGCCAAACGCACCGATATCATCCTCTGAACTCTTCAGACGGGCATCTAGCATGTCACGGAAACAGTTATCCCGCGAGGAGAGATTCGTCATATCCATTTCCACAACGACATATGTGTATCCGGAGCGGGCGTAGTATGACATCCTGTTGCTGCTTAGCGATTTGGCGCAATATGCTTTTTCGATGGTCACCTCAACGTAACCGTCCAGCGTCATCTTTTTGCTGCACGAAGTCAGCGCCAGCAGCATTACCACCAAGAGCATTGCCAAAATGATTTTTTTCATTTGTCTCCCTCCTAAACGAATGCATTTGACACGCAATCATATTTTATTCATTTTACACCAACCAAATACAATAGTCAAGAGGGAGATGCTGCACCTCCTGGACGAGAAAGCGGCAGAGGCTGACATCAGCCGGAACGAACTGATTAACCAGATGATTCTCTTCGCCCTTGCGCATATGGAAAAAGCCAAAGAGCCCTGACCATCCCCGCAGCAGGCACTGCACCGGATCGTCCAGGGCTTTTTCATGTCTGAGGCCATGCAGGATAAGGCCTCACCCCTCCTGCTGCCTCGCCCGCATTTGCCGCACCTGCACCAGCAGCAGCGTCAGCTGGCTCTGCCGCTCCCGAAGCGAGGTCTCCAGCCGCTCCAGGACGTCCTCCGGGGGCTGCGCCGGGTCGGGCAGCAGCTTCGCCACCTCCTGCCGCGTGTAGCCTGCGCTGCGCAGCGCCTGGATCAGCTGCAGGCGTTCCGCATCCGCGTCATCATAAAGCCAGTAGCCGCCGGGCGTCTCTGCCCGGTGCCGCAGCAGCCCCAACCGGTCGTAGTCCTGGAGAACCCGCCGGGACACGCCGGTTTCCCGGCTCAGCATCGTCAGGGTGATCATGCGCGCCTCCTTTTGCGTTGATTGCTTCACCATGACTATCGCGCGAAAACCGACAAACCGGGCATATCGTCCGAAAAAAATATCCATCTTCTCTGCCATTTCGCAAAATTCGATTAAATTCAATTTATTTTCCTGACAAAATTGCTCCGCATCTCCCTTTGTAAGCCTATTTTGCATCAAACGCTGCAAATCTGTCGTGAATCCCCCTTGACAGGGGCCTGTTATCACCGATATAATACAAGTGATTGACCGTTTGTTAAAAAACAGTCAAAATACAATTCCTACAAGGAGTACCATCATGAAGAAGATCGTTGCGCTTCTGCTGGCTGTGATGATGCTGACCGCCACCTTCGGCGCGTTTGCCATGACCGCCGGCACCTACGAGGGTGTGGGCAAGGGCCTGATGGGCGACATCAAGGTTTCCGTTGAGGTGACCGAGAACGCCATCGTGTCCGTGACCGTGACCGAGCAGAACGAGACCCCCTCCATCGCGGGCCCCGCGCTGGAGCAGATCCCCGCTGCCATCGTTGAGCACCAGACCCTGCTGGTGGACGTTGTGGCGGGCGCCACCTTCACCTCCAACGGCATCATCGCTGCCACCGAGGCTGCGCTGGTTGCTGCCGGCGCTGACGTGGAGGCCTTCAAGGTTCCCGTCGTGGCTGAGGAGGATCCGGCTGAGATCATCGAGCTGACCACCGACGTGGTCGTCGTGGGCGCTGGCGGCGCTGGCGTTGCGGCGGCTGTGGCGGCTTACGACGGCGGCGCGCAGGTCGTGCTGCTGGAGAAGATGGCCGGCATCGGCGGCACCACCGCTACCTCTCAGGGTCTGGTGGGCGGCTACGAGAGCCAGTTCACCGACGCGATGGACGTGCATTACACCTTCGAGGAGATGTACGCCAACCTGATGAACAACGCCTCCTACCGCCTTGATCCCGCCCTGACCACCATCACCGTGGAGAACTCCGGCGAGACCATCGACTGGATGGCCAACCGCCTGGGCATGAACTTCTACGCTGTCGTTCCCGGCTACGGCCCGCTGACCATGATGCACTGCATCGAGGGCGCTGGCCCCGCCATGAAGACCGCCATGGAGACCACCCTGGCCGGCACCACCATCGACCTGCACCTGAACACCAAGGCCGAAGAGATCATCATGGGTAATGACGGCGCTGTGCACGGCGTGCGTGCCACCTGCGGCAACGACACCGTGATCATCTACGCTGACTCCGTCGTGATCGCCACCGGCGGCTACGCCTACAACCCCGAGCTGACCGTCCGCCTCGATCCCGAGAAGGCCGGCACCATGGGCATCGGCTTCCCCGGCTCCACCGGCGACGGCATCATCATGGCCTCCAACGTGGGCGCCATGCTGACCCACACCAACGACATGATGTGCGTGCTGAAGGACTATGAGATCATGGCCTTCCACAACGGCACCTCTGCCACCGCCAACGTGTCCTCCTTCATCAGCCGCGACAACACCGTGCTGCTGGGCGCTGCCGGTACCCGCTTCTGCAACGAGAAGGACATCGGCTACATGACCCAGAAGCTCAACAGCCCCGTCTTCGACCAGATGCACAAGGACGGCCTGGGCTATGTGTGGGCCATCTCTGACGTGGCTTCCCTGCAGGCCAAGGGCGTTGTCCGCGGCCTGGGCATGGAGTTCATTACCGCTGACACCTTCGAGGAGCTGGCTGCCAAGATGGAGCTGCCCGTTGAGGCTGTCGTGGCTTCCCTGACCAACTACAACAGCTACGTCGCCGCTGGCCACGATCCTGAGTTCGGCCGCCTGCTGCTGGCTGAGCTGACCGCTCCCTACGCTGCTGTCAAGGTCATGCCCTGCGAGATCATCACCTACGGCGGCATCGCCCGCAACGAGGCTGCCGAGGTCATCCGTGCCGACGGCGTGGCCATCGCTGGCCTGTACACCGCGGGTGAGGCTTCTGCCAACTCCGCCTACATGGGCTTCACCATCACCAACGCCTTCGTCTGGGGCCGCATCGCCGGTGAGAACGCCGCCGAGTACGCTCTGGCCAAGTAAGGTCCGGAAACTGAATCCCCGCCGCCGCTGCATGGGAAACCGCGCAGCGGCGGCTCTTTTCATGCGCATAACAGCAGCAAAACGCGCGTAGGATGTGGCAGGACGAGCAAGGGAGGCGATCTTGATGACATCAACCACCACCGCCCGGCGGACGGGCCGGAGTCCCAACAAGCGCCGCGCGGGCGCTCCCGTCTGGCTGCGGCTGATCAGGGGGCTGGGCGTTTCCGTGCTGGTGACCATCGCGGGCGTGGCCATCTTTGCGCTGCTGATGCAGTGGATCCGCCCGGCGGACAGCACGGTGCGCATCTTCAACCAGGTGCTCAAGCTCCTTTCCATCGGCGCGGGCGTATACGTGGCCGTGGGACGCGGCCAGGAGGGCGGACTGCTGCGCGGCGCGCTGGTGGGGCTGCTCTACATGGCCGTGGGCGTGGGGCTGTACGCGCTGCTGTCCGGGCAGGCAGCGCCTGCAACGGCGTACCTGGCGGATCTGGCCATGGGCGTGGCGGCCGGCGGCATCGTGGGAATGATCCTGTCCAACCTCACGCCAGCCAGGTGATGAAGCCGGATTGCATTTCTGCCGAATATTTCTTCAAAATCATTGCATTACGGGGAAAAGTCGTGTATAATGGGGGAGACCCCAATTCTGACATGGAGGAAAAGTCAAATGAAGCATATCGAAACCATCCAGAACCCCTGCCTGCGTAACTCCCTGGTGCACGGCGGCTGCGGCGAGTGCCAGGCCTCCTGCCAGTCTGCCTGCAAGACCAGCTGCACCGTGGCGAACCAGTCCTGCGCCAACAAGGAGAACAGCGCTGTGCTGGCCGACAACGGCGGCAAGCTGAACCGCAACTTCGGCAAGAAGTAAGCGCGGGCAACCCTGCGAAAAAGGGCGGAGCTTTGTGCGCTGCCCTTTTTTGATGTAAATGATGCGGAGATGCAGCACCTCAAGGCGTCCCCCTGAGGGGAAGCTGGCAGCGCTTGCGCTGACTGATGAGGTGTATGCCGCCGCAAGCGATATAAAACGGATATACCAACCATTCAGGAGGATACCAACATGATCCATACCTTCAAGGCCGTGGGCCAGCCGATGCTGCTGGACGTGGGCAGCGGCGCGGTGCACGCCATTGACGAGCTTGCCTATGACGTGCTGGAAAAGTGGAACGACTCCACGCCCGCGGAAATCAAGGCGGCACTGGCCGGTAAGTATACGGCGGAAGAGCTGGACGAGGTGATTGCCGAGCTTCAGCAGCTGGAGGAGATCGGCGCGCTCAACGCCCCGGATAACTACGACAATGTGAAGCAGATCCGCGATCCGGGCACGATCAAGTCCATGTGCCTGCATGTGGCCCACGACTGCAACCTGCGCTGCAAGTACTGCTTCGCCGCCACGGGCGATTTCTGCATGGGCGAGCGCAAGCTCCTGCCCTACGAGGTCGGCAAGGCGGCGCTGGACTGGCTGGTGGAGAAGTCCGGCAAGCGCGTCAACCTGGAGGTGGACTTCTTCGGCGGCGAGCCGCTGATGAACTTCGAGGTCATCAAGAAGCTGGTGGCCTATGGCCGCTCCATCGAGCAGGAGAAGAACAAGAAGTTCAAGTTCACCACCACCACCAACTGCGTGCTGATGAACGATGAGATCATCGACTTCCTGAACAAGGAAATGTCCAACGTGGTCATCTCCATGGACGGCCGGCCCGAGGTGCACGACCGCATGCGTCCCACCGCCAACGGCCGCGGCAGCTACGAGCTGATCGCGCCCAAGGCCAAGGAATTCGCAAAGCGCCGCGGTGACGGGGAGTACTATGTGCGCGGCACCTTCACCGGCTTCAACAAGGATTTCGGCAACGATGTGCTCTTCCTGGCGGACGAGGGCTTCGAGCAGCTGTCCATCGAGCCCGTGGTGACCGATCCCAAGTGCGAGTACGCCCTGCACGAGGAGGATCTGCCCCAGATCTTTGATGAGTACGAGCGTCTGGGTCAGGCCTACATGGATCGCCGCGCCAACGGCAAGTGGTTCAACTTCTTCCACTTCATGGTGGACCTGGAGGGCGGCCCCTGCCTGCGCAAGCGTCTGACCGGCTGCGGCGCCGGCAACGAGTACATCGCCGTCACCCCCGATGGCGACATCTACCCCTGCCACCAGTTCGTGGGCCGCGAGGGCTACCGGATGGGCAGCGTGCTGGATGGCACCTTCAACCGGGAGATTCAGGCGACCTTTGCCAACAACACCGTGCTGACCAAGGAAAAGTGCCGCGAGTGCTGGGCCCGCTTCTACTGCTCCGGCGGCTGCGCGGCCAACGCCCAGGCCTTCAACGGCGACATCTCCAAGCCCTACGACATGGAGTGCCAGATGGAGCGCAAGCGCCTGGAGTGCGCCATGGCGATCTACGCCAAGGAGCGCGCCGCCCGCCTCGCCCGCGAGCAGGACGAGCAGTAAACCAATCCATAGCACCCTTGAGGGGCCTTCCCAACCGGGAGGGCCCCTTTTGGGGTTCTTCACGGAAAGTAAAGAATCGAGGCTCCTACCCTTCCACTGCTGCTGCCGCTCGACAAACAAGGAAGCAATGCGGCGAATTTGCAGTGGATTGCTTCCGCTGAAAGCGGAACTTCAAGCAATCCGCTGCAACCCGAGCCGCCCCAGGTCGCAGCCGCGCAACCAAGCGGCGAGGATGGCGCGGGGGTCTGGGGGAATCGCCGGTCGATTCCCCCAGCGGCTTTCCGATCAATCAGACTGATGCAGTATGGAAGCCTTTTCCGACGCTCTGCGGGCTCTCCTTTCCGGAAAAGCCCCTCTTTTATTGTCCGAAACAGCGTCATCTCCCCTTCCCCATCACAAATTGCATTTATATTGAAGAAAAAATAGACGAAACCGCAATTCTGTGCTATACTGTAGGATGGTCAAATATGGCCGCAGCCTTTTAACAGGCCCATCAAGAATGAAGGGGGTCGGAGACCCTGCGATTAAAAAAATTGGAGCTGTACGGGTTCAAGTCCTTTGCCCAGCGGACGGAGATCGTCTTTGATACGGGCATCACGGGCATCGTGGGCCCCAACGGCTCAGGCAAGTCCAACATCGGCGACGCGGTGCGCTGGGTGCTGGGCGAGCAGAGCGCCAAGACGCTGCGCGGCGCGTCCATGTCCGACGTCATCTTCAACGGCACGCAGAAGCGAAAGCCCCTTTCCTACTGCGAGGTGTCGCTGATCTTCGATAACGAGGACGGCACGCTGCCCATGGAGACGGCGGAGGTGATGGTCACCCGCCGCGTGTACCGCAACGGCGAAAGCGAGTACTTCCTCAACCGCGCCGCCTGCCGATTGAAGGACGTGATCGACCTCTTCCGCGACACCGGCATCGGCAAGGAGGGCTACTCCATCATCGGCCAGGGCCGTATCGACGAGATCCTTTCCCGTAAGTCCGAGGATCGCCGCCAGGTGTTCGAGGAGGCCGCCGGCATCGTCAAGTTCAAGGCCCGCAAGGAAGAGGCGGACAAAAAGCTGGAGCGCACGCTGGAAAACGCCGAGCGCCTGGATGATATTCTCGAAGAGCTGAACCGCCGCCTGGGCCCCCTGGAGGAGCAGAGCCGCAACGCCCGCGCCTACATGGCCTACGCGGAGGAGCTCAAGCACCTGGACATGAACCTGTTCCTGATCCGCTCCGACCGCGCTCGCCAGCGCCTGGCCGAGCTGGACAGCGAGCTGATGACGCTCCAGACCATCCTGGAGGACACCGAGGCCGCCCTGCAGGACAAGACCCAGCAGCGCGACGAGACTCAGGAGGCCATCGCCGCCCTGGAGGAGCAGGTGACCGCCGCCCGGCAGCGCCTGATGGAATGCGCCGCCAACGTCCATGAGGCGCAGGAGCAGCTGACCGCCCTGCGTTCCCGTCAGGAGGCGCGGCAGGAGAACCGCGCCCGCATCGCCGCCGAGCAGGAGGACTCCGTCGCCCGCCTGGCTGAGCTGGAGAAGAACTTCGGCGCCAGCGAGGACGAGGTGCACAAGCAGGAAGACCTGATCGCGCAGGCG
>JBGVOA010000440.1:0-1907 GCA_045126095.1 Christensenellales bacterium
GCTGAACTTTGCTGCAACCTTTGAGGAAAAGCTCCCGCTGCCCTTCCCTGTTGCCGGAGCGATTCGGTTTCCTCGTCAGGCGCAGTTTCATCCGCTGAAGTTTGTTGCCGGGATTGTCAAGGGCCTTTGCATTCATGAGCACACCAAGGTGCCCCACCTCATGCCGGGAAAAGCCATCACCCGCGGCGGCACGGTTACGGCGGAAAAGATCATTGTTGCCACACATTTCCCTCTGTTGAATAAGCACGGCGGCTATTTCATCAAGCTGTACCAGCATCGCTCCTATGTGCTGGCGTTGAAAAATGCGCCATCCTGCGATGGTATGTATGTGGACGAAAATGAGAAGGGCCTGTCCTTCCGGCACGTTCAGGATATGCTGCTCCTTGGCGGCGGCAGCCATCGCAGCGGTAAGCCGGGCGGCAGCTGGGCGGAGCTGGAGCAGTTCGCAAAGCGGCATTACCCGAAGGCGGAAATCGCTGCCCGCTGGGCTACGCAGGATTGTATGACGCTGGATCACGTCCCCTACATCGGGCCATATGCGAAGAACACGCCTGACCTGTTCGTAGCCACCGGCTTCAACAAGTGGGGCATGACCTCCGCCATGGCGGCAGCGGACACGTTGACGGATCTGGTGCAGGGCAGGCAGAATCCCTATGCGGATGTGTTCAATCCATCCCGGAGCATCCTGCATCCGCAGCTGTTCCTGAACGCCGCCGAAACCGCCATCAACCTGCTGACGCCCACTGCGCCGCGCTGCCCGCATATGGGCTGCGCGCTGAAATACAACAAGGCCGAGCACTCCTGGGACTGCCCCTGCCACGGCTCCCGCTTTGCGGAGGACGGCACGCTCATTGACAACCCGGCGACCGACGATAAAAGGATGTGATCATTTGCCCAACCGTTTGCAGCACGAAAACAGCCCCTATCTGCTCCAGCATGCCCGCAATCCGGTAAATTGGTATCCCTGGGGCGAGGAAGCCTTCCGCAAAGCCAGAGAGGAAAGCAAGCCGGTGTTCCTCAGCATCGGATACAGCACCTGCCACTGGTGTCATGTGATGGCCCACGAGAGCTTCGAGGATGAGGAAACGGCGGATCTGCTGAATCGTTACTTCGTTTCCATCAAGGTGGACAAGGAAGAACGGCCGGATGTGGATGGCATCTACATGGCCTTCTGCCAGGCCTTCACCGGCAGCGGCGGCTGGCCCACCAGCATCTTCATGACGCCGGAGCAGAAGCCCTTCTTTGCCGGGACATACTTCCCCAAGAGATCCCGCGGCCGCATGATCGGCTTTCAGGAGCTGCTGGAAGCCATCCATGAAAAGTGGGAAAACGACCGCGAAGCGCTGCTGCATCAGGCGGATGAACTGCTTGCTCACCTGCAGCAGGGTGACGCGAAAGGAACTGCGCCGCAGAATGACCTGATGGAATCCGCCGTGATGATATACAGGCGCGTCTACGACCGGAAGAACGGCGGCTTTGGCGCTGCACCCAAGTTTCCCGCACCCCACAATCTGCTGTTTCTGATGACCTTCCACGAGCGCCGCGGGGATGAATCCTGCCTGCACATGGCGGAGCATACCCTGATGCAGATGTATCGGGGCGGCCTGTTCGACCATATCGGATTTGGTTTTTGCCGCTATTCCACGGACGAACGCTATCTGGCGCCGCATTTTGAAAAGATGCTCTATGACAATGCCCTGCTGATGATGGCCTATTGTCAGGCATATGAAATCACGGGCAAACCGATGTACCTGGACATTGCCCAGAAGACAGCGACTTACATCCTTCGCGAAATGGCCTCGGCTGAAGGCGCCTTTTTCAGTGCGCAGGATGCGGACAGCGAGGGCGAAGAAGGCAAGTATTATCTGTTCACGCCCGAGGAAATGGTGCATGTTCTCGGCAAAAAA
>JBGVOA010000441.1:0-5146 GCA_045126095.1 Christensenellales bacterium
TGATTGGCCTGGAGGGTTCCACGGAGGACGGCACGGGTTTTGTGCAGCGGCTGTGGCAGGAGGCCAACGGGCGCTTTGACGAAGTCGCAGCGCTGGCGAAAAGAACGGCGGACGGCAGCCTGGCAGGCGTGTGGGGCGCGATGACGGATCTGTCACGGCGCTTCCTTCCCTGGGAGGAGGGATTCACCCGCGGGCTGTACCTGGCGGGTGTGGAGTGCCGGGCGGACGCAGTTCCGCCGCCGGGGTGGACGCGCTGGGATGTGCCCGGCTTTGAGTGCGTCCGCGTGAAGAACGATTCGCCGGAGGTGTTCCCGCAAACGCTCCAATGGCTGGCGGCGCAGGGGCTGTCCCTGGCCGGAGCCGTCCACGATTTCACCGACCCTGCTACAGGGCAATCATACATGTGTTTTCCCGTCAGGATGCTGGCGGAGGAATAAATGAAGGAGTCTTACCTATGAAGCTGAATGCAAAGCGGACATTCCTGGTGGGTCTGGCGTTCATGTCCATCAGCGCCTTCTGGAATCTCTATGATAACATGGTGCCGCTGATCCTGGATCAGACCTACGGCCTGGGCGAGACCTGGACGGGCGTGGTGATGGCGATGGACAATATCGCGGCCCTGGTGCTGCTGCCCCTGTTTGGTGCGCTGAGCGACCGTGTGGGCCGGCGCATCCCCTTCATCCTGGGAGGCTCCATTGCGGCGGCAGTGCTGTCCGTGGTGCTGACGGCTGTGGTGGGCCGTGGTGTGGCGGCTCCTGTGCAGGGCCAGGGCCTCTGGGTCTTCCTGCTGGTGCTGGCGCTGCTGCTGGTGGCGATGGGCACCTACCGCTCCCCTGCAGTGGCGCTGATGCCGGACGTCACTCCCAAGCACCTGCGCTCCAAGGGCAATGCCATCATCAACCTGATGGGCGCCATCGGCGGCGCACTGATGCTGGTGCTGCCCAAGTTCATGGTGACGCGCGTGACCACCGGCTTTGGCGCGGAGGTCGGAAATTACACCTGGCTGTTTGTGACCGTGGCGGTCATCATGATTGCCAGCGCCGTGGTGGTGAAGCTGGTCATCCCCGAAAGGAAGCTCAAGGCGGAGGCCGACGCGGTCAACGAAGCCCGCGAGGCCGCTGGCAACAGCCATCAGGCGACCGAGACTGATCAGGGCTCCGGCCGCAGGCTCGGCAAGGCGGAGCTGCGCTCCCTGGTGCTGATCCTGCTGTCCGTGTTCCTGTGGTACATGGCCTACAACGCCATCACCACTGCCTTCAGCCGCTATGCGCTGAAGGTCTGGAACATCGACGAGGGCGACGCGTCCTTCTGCCTGCTGGTGGCGACGGCGGCGGCCATCGTCAGCTACTGGCCTGTGGGCATCCTGTCCAGCCGCCTGGGCCGCAAGAAGGTCATCCTGGCGGGCGTTGTGATGCTGGCGACCGGCTTTGGCGTGGCGGCGCTGCTGGACGGCCTGAGCTTCGTGTCCTACCTGCTCTTTGCCCTGGTGGGCATCGGCTGGGCGAGCATCAACGTCAACAGCTACCCCATGGTCGTGGAGCTGGCCACCGGCTCGGATGTGGGCAAGTACACCGGCTATTACTACACCTTCTCCATGGCGGCGCAGGTGCTGACGCCCGTGCTGTCCGGCGCGCTGCTGGAGCATGTGGGCTACTGGACGCTCTTCCCCTATTCCACGGTGATGGCGGCGGGCGCGCTGGCGACGATGTTCTTCGTGAAGCACGGCGACAGCAAGCCCGAAGCGAAGCAGGGCCTCGAGGCTCTCGATGTGGGGGATTGATGATATGTGGTGGATTGTGATTCCTCTGGCGCTGGCGGCCTTTGTGCTGCTTTACGCCTGCCTGATCCGGCCGAACCTGCCCCGGCGGGACATTTCCTTCCTGCAGGGCGTTGATTATGCGCACCGCGGCCTGTGGACGAGCAACGAGCCCGGCGAGGGCAACCGTCCGGAGAACAGCCTGGCGGCCTTCCGCGCGGCGGTCGAAAAGGGCTACGGCATGGAGCTGGATGTGCATCTCACGGCGGACGGCCACCTTGTCGTCCACCATGACGACAGCCTGAAGCGGCTGACCGGCGTGGACAAGCAGATTGCCCAATGCACGCTGGAGGAGGTGCGCGCCTGCCGCCTCCCCAACGGCGAACCGGTTCCCACCTTTGACGAGCTGCTGGAAACGGTGGACGGTCAGCGCCCCCTCATCGTCGAGGTGAAGGTGGAGGGCAATGCGGCCGCGCTGAGTCAGGCGGTATACGAGCGCATGCAGCGCTACGAGGGCCCCTGGTGCATGGAGAGCTTCGACCCGTGGGCGGTTCAGTGGTTCCGCAGGAACGCCCCGGAGGTCATCCGCGGACAGCTGGCCTTCAACCATGCCGGCAAGGGCGAAACGGCGGCGCTCTGGTGGCGCAATATCGGCATTGCCTCGATGATCCAGAATTTCTGGGCGCGGCCGGATTTCATGGCCCTGGAGGCCAAGACGGAGAAGAAGTGGTGCCTGCCCATCCTGCTGCTGCGGGCGATGAAGCCCTGGTTCGTGGCCTGGACGGTGCGCTCCCAGGAGGATATGGACGCGCTGCGCAGCCGCTACGACCTGCAGATCTTCGAGAAGTTTGAGGCGAAAAAGTGATACACATTGCCCCGGTCTGTTGTGGGACAGGCCGGGGCGGTTTTCTGCCATGTGAAAAGGGATCGCTCCCATTGCGGAAGCGATCCCTCGTTTTGTTGTGCGATTACTTGGTCACAGCGGTGATGTGGGTGTTGACGCCGTAGTACCAGTACACGAAGCCGGTCACGTCCACCACGTCGCCAGCCTGCAGAGCGGAAACAGCCGCGTAGACCTCGGTCTCGGGGCCGGTCAGGTAGCGCTCGATGCAGAAGGAGTAGTCAGCGCCGTTCAGGGTCAGGGTGACGTAGATGTCGTCGCCAGGCTCGCCGTTCTTGAACTCGATGGCCTTCACGGTCATGCCCTTGAAGGTGGCCAGCTGGTTCTGGTAGGTGATCAGCTCGTCGGTGCCCAGCACAGCGGTCAGGTCCTTGGCCTCGGCGATGTAGGCGATGCCGCCCTCGACAAACTCGAAGGTGCCGTCCATGACTTCCACTTCGTCAGCCCAGGCGCCCTTGTAGCCGGTCACCTTGATCTTCGCGCCGGGAACCAGCTTCGCAGCGTCCTCCTGGGAGCAGGCCAGCTCGTACAGGAAGTAAGCGCCCTCCTGGTCAGCGGCGTACACGGTGATCTTGTTGTCCCACCAGGACTGGGTGGCCTGCACGTAGCACTCGATGACGACTTCGGCGTCCATCTCGGCGGCGGCGTACTCAGCGTAGGTCATCACGCCCTCGCTCTTGGCCTCGATCTCCACGACGGGGGCTTCCTCGGCGATGGCGGTGCAGGCCAGCAGCATCAGCGCGGCCAGCAGCATGGCAACAAACTTCTTCATTTTCGTTCCCTCCAAATTCTTGTCATTCGGGGTACACGGAGGCGTTTCCCTCCGACTCCCTCATTATACAGTCATCCGCACAAAAAATCAAGGATTTCCCTGTTCTTTGCGCGTATTTGCCTCCGGCGGCTCAGCGGTGCTGCGCGCGGATATGGTCGGCGACAACGTAGGTGATGATGCCCAGCCAGGTGACGCCCACGCCTGCCAGCAGCGCCACGGAGGTAGTGGGCAGCGCGCCCAGATCGCGGTTGAGGCCCGTTTCCTCCTCGCCGGTCTGCAGCTGGTCGAGGCGGTAGAGGCTGACCATCTTGGGGTAGAGCGCGTCGATGAAGGCGTCGTCGATGACCTTCTTGCGGCGCACGCCCTTGGCGGTTTCTTCGATCATCTGGCCTGCCGCATCACGCAGGGAGGTGGAGCCGTTGAAGACCGGCGTGACGAAGGTGTCGTCCGTGTGGTCGATGAGGAGCTGGGTGGCCTTGAGCTTCACATCGTAGTGCAGATCGTTGTCCTCACCCGCGCGGGAGAGGTAATCCCGATAGGCGGGGTCGCGCTGCGCCTTGGTGGTTACGGGGACGTAGCCCTCCGTGGAGGCGTAGGCGATCTGCGTGTCGTTGCTCAGCAGGTACTGCACAAAGAGCCACGCCGCCAGCACCTCCTGGGGGTCCTCCTTGTTGAAAACGCAGATGGAGGGGCCCTGGGAGATCATCTTCGGGTTCTCCGGATCGACCTGGGGGATCATCATCACCTCGGTCTCGAAGTCCACCATCTTGTCCTCGTCGATGTCGATGAGGGGCGCCTTGCTGCCCATCCAGGTGGAGCCGGCGGTGGAGTCGATGGCGAAGATGCACTGGCCGGCGTTGAGCCAGTTGGCGGGGTAGGAGGAAATCTTGAAGGTGGAGAACGCACCGGACTTCACGTGTGCGGCGATCTCCTGGAGGAAGGCGCGGGTGTCGTCGTTGAAGATGAGCACCTCGCCCTCCGGGGTGGAGTAGCCTGCGCCCTTCTGATGCAGGTACTGGATCATCATGTTGTCGGTGGACTTGTAGATGAAGGGGATCAGGGTCGGCTGGCCGTTGACGAGGTAGTTGCCGTTTTCATCCTTGGCCATCGCGGCCTCGGAGACCTCCCAGACGAAATCCCAGGTGAGAACCTCCGGCAGGGTGTACCCCAGGCGTTCCACATAGGTCTTGTTGACGTAGCAGACCTCGGTGGAGCGCATGTAGGGCAGGGCGTAATAGTGATCCTCCAGCCTGCACTCGGCCAGGAATTCGGGAACCAGCTCCTGGGCCGTGGGCGCATCGAAGGCCACCTCGCTCCCGCCCAGGCCCCAGCGGCGATCCGTCAGCAGATCGTCCAGCGCCACCACGCAGTTGTCGTTCTGCAGGTAGGTGGCGATGTGGTCGGGGTAGGTGATGCACACATTGGGGGTGGAGCCTGTGGAAATGTTGGTGATCACATCCTGGTAGATGCGGCCGTAATCGGTGTAGAGCTTGATGTTGACGCGGATGTTGGGGTAGATGGCGCTGAAGTCCTCCGCGGCCTTCTTGTAGATGTTGGCCTGGGTGACGTTGCTTTCGGTCTTGGCCCAGAAGGTGATTTCGTAGGTTTCCTCCGTGTCAAAATCCCGGGGCAGGGAGTAGGAGGACCAGCCTGTGCCGCTGTGGCAGCCTGTCAGCAGCATGCAGCAAAGGAGCAGCAGGGCCACCAGAGAGCGCGG
>JBGVOA010000442.1:0-6207 GCA_045126095.1 Christensenellales bacterium
CTACCTGATGCAGCGCCCCGTGTGAGGTGCCAGGTGTATATCGAGCCGATGAAAATGAGGCTGCGGGACGGCCGGAGGATCGTCCTGCGCAGCCCGGAGCCGGAGGACGCCGCTGCTGATCTGCGCTGCATGCGGCAGACCGCCGGGGAAACGGAGTTCCTGCTGATCTCCCCAGCGGACGTGTCCGCCGATGCAAACCGCCACGCCGTTGCGCTGGAGGATGTGCGGGACGACCCGTATCAGCTGCTGCTCCTGTGCCTGGACGGCGAAGAGGTCGTCGGCCGCCTGCATGGCTTTGTCAAGCCGCGCATGAAGGTGCGCCACCGTTTCCGCCTTGGCCTGAGCGTCCGCCGGGCATACTGGGGGCAGGGCCTCGCCACGGCCATGCTGCACACGGCGGCGCGCGTCGCCCGGGAAATGGAATGCATGCAGATCGAACTGGAGGTCATGGCGCACAACCACCGTGCCGTCCGCCTCTACGAGCGCGAGGGCTACCGCATTGCCATGGTGCATCCGCAGGCCGTGTGCCTGGATGACGGGCGCATGATGGATGAATACCTGATGATAAAAAGACTGTGAGGAAAACCCATGAGAACCGCTGATTTTGACTACAACCTCCCGGAGGAGCTGATCGCCCAGACTCCCGTGGAACCCCGCGATCACTCCCGGATGATGGTCGTCCACCGGGGCGACGGCACCCGTGAGCACAAGCACTTCTACGATATTATCGACTACCTGAACCCCGGCGACGCGCTGGTGATCAACGAGACGAAGGTCATCCCGGCCCGCCTGCTGGGCGTGAAGGAAGGCAGCGACAGCCAGGGCCACAGCGTGCCGGTGGAGGTTCTGCTGCTGCGGCGCATGAATGCCACGGACTGGGAAGCGCTGGTCAAGCCGGGCCGGAGGCTCAAGCCGGGTGCGGTGTGCGTCTTCGGCGACGGGCTGCTGAAATGCGAGATTCTCTCCAGCGTGCAGGAGATCGGCGGACGCATCGTCCGCTTTATGTATGACGGCGTGTTCGAGGAGATCCTGGACAAGCTGGGCGAGATGCCCCTGCCGCCCTACATCCACGAGAAGCTGCAGGATCGCACCCGCTACCAGACCGTCTACGCGAAGAACGAGGGAAGCGCCGCCGCTCCCACCGCTGGGCTGCACTTCACCCCGGAGCTGCTGGAGAAGGTGCAGGCGAAGGGCATCACCGTTGTGCCGGTGACGCTCCATGTGGGCCTGGGCACCTTCCGCCCCGTGACGGTGGAGGACGTTGATACCCATGTGATGCACTCGGAGTACTACCATGTCAGCCAGGAGGCAGCGGACAAGCTCAACGCCATCCGCGCGGCGGGCGGGCGCGTCATCTGCGTGGGCACGACGAGCGTGCGTACCCTGGAGACGGTGGCGACCGAGGACGGCGTGATCCACCCCGGAGCGGGCGATACGGCCATCTTCATCTACCCCGGGAAGAAGATCAAGGCTGTGGACGCGCTGATCACCAACTTCCACCTGCCCCAGTCCACGCTGCTGATGCTGGTGAGCGCCTTCATGGGCCGGGAGACGGCCCTGGATGTGTACCGCGAGGCAGTGGAGGAGCGGTATCGCTTCTTCTCCTTCGGCGATGCGATGTTCATCGAGTGACGAGGGCCGGTTAACAGGAGGGTACGGATGATGATGGATCAGGGATACTGCGATACGGCGATACGGCTGCTGGATGTGTTGGAAACGATGCTGCCAGTGGAGCATGCGGAACGCACTGCCCGCATGGAGAGGGGTCGCATCCGCAACAATCAGAAATTTGAACTGCAGACGGACTATCCTCCGGCGGCGGTGCTTCGCGTGGAGCGGGGGATATGCGCATCTCTGCCGGAGGTGCGGAAGCTGCTGGAGACGAGCGAGGAGCATGCGGAACAATTCGTTTGCCTGATGAAGGAGGCAGCAGAGGGCTGGAAGGATCTCTGGTGGGCCATCGTGGAGTTCCTGCGTCCGGCTGAAATGAACCGCTGGGTGGAGCGCCGCTACACACTGGAGGATCTGTCCAGGGCATATCCTGCGCCGGGGGAGAAACGTCAGCTGTACGCGATGCCCGAGGATCAGTCCAAGAGGTATGCCGCGATCCTGCCGCTGCTGAAGGAGGCTCTGGCCGGGCAGACGCTTGGGCCGGAGGTTCCGTTGGAATTGCATGCTTGCCTGCGCGGCTGGGATGCAGCGTCCGCTTCTGAGCAGGAGCGCTGTGAAAGACTGCTGGGCTGCCTGCGCATGGAGGTGCTGACGGAAGCCTCCCTCAGGTGGCATAACCGTGTGGAGCAGGAGAATGCGGAGGCCATGCAGCTGGCGCAGACACGGGGCCGCAAGATCGCCGAAGCCGGAATGAATGCCGGTGTGGGCTGCCTGCTCTTCCTGCCGCGGCTGATCCCGAACCTGCTGGCCATGCTCGTTGGCAAGGTGCATCATGAGCACCTGGACTGGAGTGTGCCGCTGCGCTTCAGCGGCCCCAGCGGCCCTGTGGTGCATGTATACGGCGACAAAGAGGCTAAGGTGTATTTCTCGCATCTGGACGCGCTGCTGGCCCATGCTGACACGCTGGTGAAAATCGTTTCTGCGGACAGCAGCAAGGCCGGGACGCTCGCTGTCGCGCTGCGGCGCGTGGCCGAGGGCCAGGCGGATTTTGCCGGGGCCTTCGTGAGCGTATGCGGCGCCTGGGCGGATGCAATCGTGACCAGAGAGCTGGCGACGGAGTTTGTCCGCAGTGATGCAATGATAGCTGTTGTGCGACGGATTTTCCTGCCTGTGTGACACCGCAGGAAAGAGCTTGCGCTTTGCGCATGAATGCTGTATAATACTACGGTAAAGCTATGAAACGAAAGGGGAGACCCTCAATGAAGAAGCTCGAAATGCAGCTGCTGGACCTGCTGCAGGAGGATTGCCGTTTGCCGCTGGAGAAGCTGGCGGTGATGCTGGGCGCGTCCGTGGAGGAGGTAGCCGCGACCATCGACCGGCTGGAGGAGGAGCGCGTTATCCTGCGCTACGCCCCCACGATCAACTGGGAGAAGACCGACCGCGAGCGCGTGGAGGCGCTGATTCAGGTCAGCGTGACGCCCCAGCGCGACGCAGGCTTCGACGAGGTGGCCAAGCGTATCTACCGCTTTGCAGAGGTCAAGAGCGTGTACCTGATGAGCGGCGGCTACGATCTGCTGGTGCTGGTGGAGGCGCGGACGCTCAAGGAGTGCGCGCTGTTCGTGTCCTCCAAGCTGTCTACGCTGGAAATGGTGACCGGTACGCAGACCTCCTTCATCCTTAAGCGCTACAAGCAGGATGGCGTGGTCTTTGAGGAAAGCAAAACTGATAACAGGCTGGTGATCTCCCCGTGAATTACGATCGCTTTATCAATCCTGACATTGCGGCTGTTCCGCCCAGCGGCATCCGCCGTTTCTTTGACATTGCCGCCACGATGAAGGACGCCATTTCCCTGGGCGTGGGCGAGCCGGACTTCGTGACCCCCTACCACATCCGCAACGCTGCCATCAACAGCCTGCTGGATGGTGAGACGCAGTACACCGGCAACCGCGGTATGCCGGAGCTGCTGGAGGAGATCAGCTGGTATCTGGAGCACCGCTATCAGACCAAGTACGATCCGGCTGCCGAGATTATGGTGACGGTGGGCGCGAGCGAAGCCATCGACGTGGCGCTGCGTGCCCTGGTGTCCCCCGGCGACGAGGTGCTGGTGCCGGAGCCCTCCTATGTCAGCTACAGCCCCTCGGTCATCTTTGCCACCGGTACCCCCGTGGGTGTGGTGACCACGGCGGAGACGGAGTTCCGCCTGACCCCGGAGGCCGTCGAGGCCGCCATCACCCCGCGCACGAAGCTCCTGATCCTGCCGTACCCGAACAACCCCACCGGCGGCATTATGGGCCGGGAAGACCTGCTCAAGATCGCCCGTGTGGTGGAGAAGCACGATCTGATGGTGCTCTCGGACGAGATCTACTCCGAACTGACCTACGGTGAGCATGAGCATGTGTCCTTTGCGTCCCTGCCGGGGATGTGGGAGCGCACGGTGACCCTCAACGGCTTCTCCAAGGCCTTTGCGATGACCGGCTGGCGCGTGGGCTACGCCTGCGCCCCTCGCGAGGTGCTCTCCGTGATGCTGAAGATCCACCAGTATGCCATCATGTGCGCCCCCCGCATGGGCCAGGTGGCTGCGCTGGAGGCCCTGCGCAGCGGCCGCCTCACCGATTATGAGGACGTGCAGAAGATGCGCGAGAGCTATGACCGCCGCCGCCGCCTGATGGTGGAGGGCTTCCGCTCCATGGGCCTGGACTGCTTTGAGCCCCGGGGTGCGTTCTATGTCTTCCCTGGCATCCAGCCCACGGGCCTGACCAGCGAGGAGTTCTGCAACCGCCTCATCCGCGAGCATAAGGTGGCCTGCGTGCCCGGCACGGCCTTCGGCCCCTGCGGCGAGGGCCACATCCGCTGTTCCTATGCTACGGGCATCGACAAGCTGAACATCGCTCTGGAGCGCATGGAGGCCTTCGTCCGCCAGCTGCGCGGCTGAATACTGACTGACAACGATTCTGGAGGTACCCATGCGTAAACTGATGGCGCTGCTTGCGTGCCTGCTGCTGCTTGTGTCCGCCGCCGTGGCGGAGGAGGATCAGGAGCTGAGCATCAACGATGTGCTGGCCGAGGCGGACCCGGATGTGGTGTTCGACACCTTCATCCCTATGCCCGATCCCAACGATGCAAGCTTTGTTGAGGTGGGGACGGAGCCCGTGCAGATCTACGAGGAGGACGGCTCCATCCTCATCACCCTCACGGCCACCGGCGATTTCACCGTCGGCGGGGACAGCCGCAAGCGCGACAATATCTGGTATGACGAGCTGGAGAATCAGGGCGGCGACCCCAACTTCGCCCTCAAAAATGTCCGCGATATCCTCATGGCCGACGACCTGACCATCGTTAACTTCGAGGGCACGCTGACCGAGAGCACCTATGTTCCGCCGGAGAAGCGGGAGAACCAGTTCCTCTTCAGCGCGCCGCCCTCCTACACCTCCATGCTGACGGAAAACGGCGTCGAGGCCGTCTCCCTGGAAAACAACCATGTGCTTGATCACGGCCAGGATGTATGGGACGAAACGAAGCAGCACCTGACCAATGCCGGCGTGGTGTGGTCGGGCGATGGCGAGCTGGGCGTGATCGAGGTCAAGGGCATCAAAATTGCCATGCTGTCCTACCTGTGCATCGACCGCTACTCCCGCCTGTGGGATGTGGTGCCTGCGGACATCGCCGCCGCCAAGGCCCAGTACCCCATTGTGATCGTCAGCTTCCACTGGGGCAACGAGAAGGAGTATTCCCCCACGAACAACCAGGTGCGCATGGGCCGCCTGGCGGTGGATTCCGGCGCTGACCTGGTGCTGGGCCACCACAGCCACCGCATCCAGCCCATTGAGCAGTACAAGGGCGTGTACATCTGTTACAGCCTGGGCAACTTCTGCTTTGCGGGCCACAACAAGCCCGACGACATGACCTCCATCCTGTTCCAGACCCGCTTCCGCATCCGCGAGGGCGAGAACGGCCAGGAGATCACCAATGAGGGCTTCCGCATCATCCCCATCCGCATCTCCTCCCGCACCAACCGCAACGACTTCACCCCCACGCCCTACGACAGCGCCTCCTCCAAGGAGGCGGTGATCAACACCCTCCGCCAGAACGGCCGCAGCCTGACCTACGCCGTGACGGAGTACCCGCTGGAGTGGAAGTGAGCAAGGGATAGCCTGATTTTCTGAGGGTAGGTATTGGGAATCCCGAAACCTACCCTATATTGCCGCTGTGCGCTTGCATGGCGGCTGCTTTTGAAAGGAGCGCACGATGAAAAAGCTGTTTACGGCCATCAGGCAGAGTGACGTCGCCACGGTGACTGCCCTGCTGGACAAGAAGCCGGAGCTGATCGCCTGCACGGCCAAGGCTCCGCCGAAGAAGGACGTCGGCCAGTCGCCCCTGCAGGTGGCCATCAAGACCAACAATTACGACATTGCCCACCTGCTGCTGGATCGCGGCGCGGACGTGAACTTCATGGAGGCGGAGGACTGCGGCAGCGACTTCCGCATGCCTGTGGTGCAGGACGCCGTCCACGCGGCGGTGGACTGCTGCCGCTGGAATGTCCGCTGGCCCGGAGAAGGCTATCTCGTGCAGCGCACGAAGGCGCAGGCGGACGAGGCC
>JBGVOA010000443.1:0-2585 GCA_045126095.1 Christensenellales bacterium
GTGAAGTCCGCCTCGTCCAGCATATCGGCGGCTACGCCCACCGTGCAGCGGCTCCGCTCGCGGTAGTGGTTGGCGAGGGTGTTGCGGGCGACCGTCCACAGATAGCGCAGGGGATCGGGGATGCTCCGGCGCAGCAGGACGGCATACGCCCGCAGTAGGATCTCCTGTGCCAGGTCCTCCGCGTCCTGCGGGGTGGCGCATCGGCGCAGGCAGTAGCCGTAGACGGGCTTCATCTGCGCATGCAGGAAGGCCTCGGCGGCCTCTTTGTCCATGGAAATCACCTCCGGGTGTGAACGCGTTCACCCATACAGACGGGCACGAAGCAAAAAGGTTGGAATCCGCTGCATTCTTTCTCTGCGGACGATTGACTTCCCTGCCTGCATCCGTTATAATGAAAGGGCATGGAAATGCTTACACGAACAAGGGAGCGATGCTTGATGAACATGGCATGGTTCAGGGAATATCTGGATGCCCATCAGCCTGACGGCGCATGGAGCCTGCAGGCGGACTGGGCGGTGCGGACTTGCATCCGCCTACACGCGCAGACGGGCGAGGACGCGTACAAGGCGCATGTGATCGCCTGGGCGGACAGCCTGGTGGCGGCGGATGCGTGCTGCCCGGAGTGCGGCAAGGCGCTGTTCTTTGCCCTGGCACAGACGGGGGAGGACAAGTACCGCGACGCCATCGAAACGATGATGGCTCACCTGGGCCGCACGCCCAGCGAGGCGACGCTTCCGGCGGAGACGCTCTATGCGGAGCTGCCCTTCCGCATGGCTTACGAAATGCAGCTGGGCAAAATGGAGAAGGTGGGCCCGTGCGCGGGAAAGTTCCGCCAGAGCTTCTGCGCCCTGTGGGATGAGGAGCGCGGCCTGATCAGCGGCGGACGCTACCAGTCTGCCGTGGCACTGCTTGCGCTGGCGGACTGCATCGACCTGTGCGCCGATCAGCTCTACGAGCACTGGCGCGCGATGGTGGACGTCTACCGCGTGGTGCTGCGGGGCCTGCTGGCAGCGGAAGCGCCCGAAAACCCCGAGACGGCGGGCATGCTGCTCACAGCCCTGCATGCGGGCGTGCGCATGCGCCTGATCGACCCGGAGCGGTATCTGCCCGTGGCGGCAAAGCGCATCGCGGCCCTCAGGAGCGCGGGCTTTGCCCATGCGGCGGACATGCTGGATGCGGAAGGAGGCGCGCTGTGATGTTTGAGGTGAAGAAGCTGTTTGTCTCTGCCCGCAGCTGCACCATCGAAATGCCCGATGGCGGCTTGTACAACACGCAGAAGCCTTACCGACTGACCCTCAACGGTGAGGACGCGGGCGTGGCGGCAACGGTCGTCCACAGCATCTATGGCCTGTGGCCCGACACGAAGTACACCCTGAAGGTGTGGGACGGCGACAGGGAAGTGGGCCGCACGTCCATCCACACCAAGGAGGAGAGCTTCACGCTGAATGTCCGCCGCTTTGGCGCGGTGGGCGACGGCGTGCATGACGATACCGCAGCCATCCAGGCGGCCATCAACGTCTGCCCGAAGAAGGGACGCGTGCTGATTCCCGCCGGTACTTACCGCGCGCTGCCGCTGTTCATGAAGAGCCACACGCGCGTGGAAATCCAGAAGGGCGCGACGCTCCTGCTGGAGACCGACCGCACGAAGTTCCCGATCCTGCCGGGTATGATCCAGTCTACCGATGAAACGCACGACCTGAACCTCGGCTCTTGGGAGGGCAACCCGCTGGACATGTTCGCTGCGATGATTTCCGGCAACGGCGTGGAGGACGTGGTCATCTACGGCGAGGGCGTGCTGGATGGCCAGGGCGCGCAGGGCGACTGGTGGGTCAACCACCGCATCATGCGCGGCGCGTGGCGGCCCCGCATGCTGTTCCTGAACGACTGCGAAAGCGTGACCGTGCAGGGCGTGACCTTCCAAAACAGCCCTGCATGGAATCTGCAGCCCTACTTCAGCCGCGATCTGAAGTTCCTCAACGTGCATGTCATCGCCCCGGCGGATAGCCCCAACACCGACGGCTTCGACCCGGAAAGCTGCACGAACATCCTCCTGGCCGGCATGCATTTCTCCACCGGCGACGACTGCATCGCCATCAAGGCCGGCAAGCTCTACATGGGCGCGACCTACAAGACACCGACCTCGAACATGGAGGTCAGCCACTGCCTGATGGAGAACGGCCACGGCGGCATGACCTGCGGCAGCGAAATGGCCGGCGGCGTGAACCACGTCTACTGCCACGACTGCGTCATGCGCAACACCGATCGCGGATTGCGCATCAAGACCCGTCGCGGCCGCGGTGAGCAGGGCGTGATCGACGAGATTGTGTTTGAGAATGTGCTGATGGAGAACGTGGGAACGCCCTATGTGGTCAACTGCCTGTACTTCTGCGATCCCGACGGCAAGACGGAGTATGTGCAGAGCCGCGAAAAGCAGCCGGTGGACGAGCGCACGCCGCGCATCGGCCGCATTGCCTTCCGCGATGTGACGGCGACGGGCGTGGCTTGTGCGGGCTACTTCCTTGGCCTGCCGGAGAAGCCCATCGAGTGCGTGGAGATGCAGAACGTGTCCATCACCTGCGGAGAGG
>JBGVOA010000444.1:0-3767 GCA_045126095.1 Christensenellales bacterium
GTCCCAAGGGTTTGGCTGTTCGCCAATTAAAGCGGCACGCGAGCTGGGTTCAGAACGTCGTGAGACAGTTCGGTCCCTATCCATCGTGGGCGTAGGAGTCATGAGAGGAGCTGTTCCTAGTACGAGAGGACCGGAATGGACGCACCACTGGTGCAACTGTTGTCGTGCCAACGGCATAGCAGGGAAGCGAAGTGCGGATGGGATAAACGCTGAAGGCATCTAAGCGTGAAGCCCACCTCAAGAATAAGACTCCATGAGACCCCTGGAGGACTACCAGGTAGATAGGTCAACGCTGGAAGTGCGGTAACGCATGCAGGTTGTTGATACTAATAGGTCGAAAGCTTCATTTAAGCGCTTGAACAACAAACACTTGAAGGAGCTGGAGCGAAGCGAGCGAAAGCGCGCAAGCAAACCAACCAACAAGCAAGAAACAAAGAGATCAATTGTAAAAGGTCAGCGTTGAATCACGGTATGTGCAGTTGTCAGGGTAGGCGAAAGCCTGGGGAAGAGAGAAAGAGCTCAGCCCCGCGCCCGAAGAATTACCGGTGGTAATGACGGAGAGGTCCCACCTGTTCCCATTCCGAACACAGTAGTTAAGCTCTCCAGTGCCGAAAGTACTTGGCTGGACACGGCCCGGGAGGATAGGTCGCTGCCGGTTCCCCCTTAAAGCATCTCATGTGAGGTGCTTTTTTTGTTGTATCAGTAAATCTTGATATTTTCCGGGCATCGGGATTCACAGTTTGTAGGCATGAAATGGGAAATTCAGAGCAGCATGTATATCAAAGTGGATTTGAATGTGATATAATGATATAGAGATACTGGAAAGGAGATCGCATATGGAGTCGATCAATCCGAATGGAACGAAGCATCATTATGAGCAAGGCAAGATTGAAGGTTCCTGGAAAGGGATGAAGAGGAAGCTCGAACAGGATCTTCTTTGCGAGTCATTGCGTGGCCGCGTTTCTTATCATTTTACTAAGTACAGCCGTTATGGGAGCTCAGGGAATTGTGCATCAGTAAGCCTGGACGGACAGCCCCTGAAGAAATTCGGCTTCATGTATGCAGATGCTCAGCTGAGAAAGACTGGCGTCCTGTCGGAGGGGCAGCATGTCTGGGATATCGAGCTGGCAGAGCGTGACGAATATGAAGATTGGGATTTCATGCATGAGCTGAATGTTTACAGGAACCAGCCGATCGAAATGTCGGTTGCCAGTGATAACCCGATCATTCGCATGTTTGCGATCGTCGACCGCCGAGTTGGCAAGCGTACGCTGGCAAGGCTCAGGGATACTGTCCATGCGCAGCCGGAGTGGTTGAAAAGGCTGTATGTGGCGCGGATGGTAGCAGATGGAATAGGCGAATGATCGAGCAGAACCGGCAAGGAGGCGGATGGCATGAACCTTTGGGAGCGCCACGAGCGCATCCGTTGCAGGGGGCAGGGAAAGATTACGCTTCGCTTTGAACCGGGGGTCGAAGAAGACTTCCGGCGGCTGTGCATTCGCTTTGTCAAGTGGCTGCGGGAGAAGTACGCGTTTCCTTGCTCTTTGCGTGTGTATGTGAAGGATTGTGTGCAGGTCAGGCTGATGAGCGGTAGGATGGCCTATGGCAGTTTCCGTTGGTTTGATGGCGACAGGCCGCCTTATATCCGGCTCCCGGCGCGGGTCGAAGAGGGCCTGCGGGACAAATTCAGCGACATGGACATCTACTATTCGATCCTGTCCTCCCTCGTGCACGAGCTGATGCATTATCTGCAGTGGGCGGAAGGCCTGGAGCAGAGCAACGCCGTGTCGGAGCGGCAGGCGAATCATTATCGGTTTCGGCTGATCGAGCAGTTTTGCGAGGAGCGAAATTTGCCCTTCTGAAATTTCCCTCACAAGTGTTTTTCAGGATTATCCTCTTGTAAATGTGCTATCAGAAAATTGCCAGGATGGGAATGCCATAAGTGTGGATTTTGACAGCTTCCTGTTCGGCTACCGACGCACTACCCCGGCCATGCAGTTGATCAAGACGGCGCACTGAGTGAGCCGGAATGAAGAGAAGCTTCTGATATGCGAGGAACTCGGCGATATCTACAGCTGCTGGCTGTAGAAACTGCAGAGTCTGAGCTCCCTGATCCGGAGGATGGCAGTCCTTCTCTGCGATTCACATACACGCTGTGATGGCCGCGCATGGATGCGGTGGCAGGCGCATCAGTTGGTGCTGGTGCGCCTGTTTGCGCCCTCCAAAAGCTTGCATCAGTACAGATGCTTCGGGCTCGCCGAGCAAGATGCATCTGATACATCAGAAGTACGGATAACCCTCTTGACATTGGTGAGTATATAAGGCATAATAAGCAGGTATTCACTTTAGCACGCTAAAGAATGAACGGGAGGTCTGAGCATGATCGCCATTATCGACTACGGCATGGGTAATCTGCGAAGCGTCCAGAAGGCCTTTGAATTCCTGGGATATGAGGCTGTGATTACCGACTCGCCGGATGTGATCGCATCTGCCAGCCATGTGATCCTTCCCGGCGTGGGCGCGTTTGAGGACGCGATGCTCCGTATCCGCGAAACGCAGCTCGACAAGGCGCTTTTTCGTGCCGCGGCTGATGGCAAGCCCGTGCTCGGCATCTGCCTGGGTATGCAGATGATGTTTGAGCACAGCGATGAGAATGGCCATTTCGACGGCCTTGGACTGTTTCCGGGCACGATCACCCGCCTGGAGGATCATGGACTGAAGATTCCCCACATGGGCTGGAATACGCTGTCCACCCGCGATTGCCCGCTATTTGATGCGGGCGACGACCCCTGCGTGTATTTCGTACACAGCTACTGCATGGCGGACGTTTCCGACGAATGGACCACCGCCACTTGCACATACGGCCAGACCTTCACCGCTGCCATCTGCCGGGGCAATGTGATGGCGACCCAGTTTCACCCGGAGAAATCCGGCGAGGCGGGGCTGAAAATGCTCAAGCGATTCGCAGAATGGAGGGGAAGCGCATGTTGACCAAGCGTATCATTCCCTGCCTTGATATCCGCGACGGCCGCGTGGTCAAGGGCATCAACTTTGTGGACATCCGCGACGCGGGCGACCCGGTGGAAGCCGCCGTCCGCTACAACGAGGCTGGTGCGGATGAGCTCGTCCTCCTGGACATCAACGCGTCCCATGAGGGTCGCGCCACCATGCTGGACGTGGTCAGCCGCGTGGCCGAGCAGGTGTTCATTCCCTTCACTGTGGGCGGCGGCATCCGCGAGATTGATCAGATCCGCCAGATTCTCCGCCTGGGCGCGGACAAGGTGAGCATCAACAGCCCGGCGGTGCGCAACCCCGATTTCATCACGGAGAGCGCGATGAAGTTCGGCAGCCAGTGTATCGTGCTGGCGATGGACGTTAAAGCCCGTGCGGACAAAAGCGGCTGGGACGTGTACGTCAACGGCGGACGCGTCAACACGGGCCTGGACGCAGTGGAATGGGCCATCGACGGTGTGAAGCGCGGCGCAGGCGAGATTCTGCTGACCTCCATGGACACCGACGGCGTTGGCGACGGCTTTGCGCTGGATGTGACCCGCACGATTGCGGATGCGGTGGGCGTGCCGGTGATCGCCAGCGGCGGCGCGGGCAAGATGGAGCACTTCCGCGATGCGCTGACTGTCGGCGGCGCAGACGCGGCCCTGGCGGCGACGCTGTTCCACTTTGGCATCATGAAGATCAGCGATCTGAAGGATTATCTGGCGCGCGAGGGCGTGCCGGTGCGGCAGAGGTAAAGAGAATTTGGCGCTTAT
>JBGVOA010000445.1:0-3592 GCA_045126095.1 Christensenellales bacterium
CAGAGGCAGCCTGCGAACCTCGTCCATGTGGTCATCAACAACGGGGCCCACGAGACCGTCGGCGGCATGCCCGTGTGCGAGGGCGGCCTCGACCTGTGCGCGATGGCCATGGCCGCGGGCTACCGAAGCGTCTGCCGAGCCAACAGCCCCGAAACCCTGCTGGACGCGGTGGACGCAGCCATGTCCGCCGGGGAGCTGGCCTTCATTGAGGTGATGTGCGCCGTGGGCGCGCGGGATGACCTGGGCCGCCCCACCACCACGCCCCAGGAGAACCGCGACGCGCTGATGGGATTCCTTGCGGAATGAGTGCTGCGGCGTGTTCGCCTCCCCAACCTGCCCCCATGGAGAAGGGGGACCATCCGAAGGATGGTGGATGAGGCATGCGCCGCAGGAGCGCCGCGCTGCAAAGCTGGATGAGGCACACAGCAACCGCCCGAAACCTACCCTGCGCAATCGCCCGAAACATACCCAGGATAAATTGCCTGAAACCTACCATATGGAGACAACTATGATCGCATTGCTGCTTAACTCCGGCCTCGGCTCCCGCATGGGGGACGAGACCCGCGAGCATCCCAAATGTATGACGGAGATTGGGCCGGGGGAAACCATTATCTCCTGGCAGCTGAAGTGCCTTGAGCGCGTCGGCGTGACCGAGGCCGTCGTCACCACCGGTCACCTGTCCGACATGCTGGAGAGCTACCTGCTCTCGCTGGACACGCCCATCCGCTTCCATTTCGTCCACAACCCCCGCTACCGGGAGACGAACTACATCTACTCCGTCCACCTGGCCCGTGAGCTGCTGGCGGGGCGTGACGTGATCAGCCTCCACGGCGACCTGGTGATGCACCCGGAGGTGATGGAGCGCCTGGCGGCTTCGCCCGTGTCCGCCGTGACGGTGGATTCCACGCTGCCGCTGCCGGAAAAGGACTTCAAGGGGCGCATCGCGGACGGCCTGCTGTGCGAGGTCGGGGTGAACGTCTTCGGCCCGGACTGCATCGAGCTGCAGCCTGCCTATCTGCTGAAGTCTGCCCAGACCGACCGCTGGCTGCGGGAGATCGCCGCCCTCGTGTCCGCCGGGAATGACCGTGTGTACGCCGAGAACGCCTTCAACGCCGCATGGCGGGAGATCCCCATCCGCCCCCTGGACGTGCAGGGCCTGCTCTGCGCGGAGATCGACAACCAGGCTGACAAGGAGCAGGTCAGCCAACGCTTTGCAAAGGAGTGCCAGGCATGAAGCAGGTCTACATTTGCTTTTCCACCGACATCATCCACAACGGCCACCTGTCCATCCTGAAAAAGGCGGCGGAGCTGGGCGAGGTGACCGTCGGCATCCTGACCGATGAGGTCGTGGCCAGCTACAAGCATTACCCGCTGATCCCGCTGGACGAGCGCATCGCCATGTTCGACAGCCTCAAATACGTCAGCCGTGTGGTGGTGCAGGAGACGCTGGACTACACCGATGTGCTGCTGCGCCTGCGCCCGGATATCGTCGTCCACGGGGATGACTGGCTCGTGGGCTACCAGGCCAACATCCGCCAGAAGGTGATAGAGGTGCTGGCAGGGTGGGGCGGTCAGCTGGTGGAGTTCCCCTACACCCACACGCCCACCGAGGAGACCCTCTCGGGCCTGGACGCGCTGCTCTCCCTGCCGGAAACCCGCCGCAGCCGTCTGCGCAAGCTGCTGGCCTACAAGCCCTGCCTCAGCGTCTGCGAGGCCCACAACGGCATCACCGGCCTGATCGTGGAGAAGACCGCCGTCGAAACCGCCGGGGGCCGCAAGCAGTTTGACGCCATGTGGGTCAGCAGCCTGTGCGATTCCACCGCCAAGGGCAAGCCCGACATCGAACTGGTGGACATGACCAGCCGCCTGCGCACGCTGGAGGAGATCATGGAGGTCACCACCAAGCCCATCATCCTGGACGGCGACACCGGCGGCCTGGTGGAGCACTTCGTGTACAACGTGCAGACCCTGGAGCGCATGGGCATCTCCGCCATCATCATCGAGGACAAGAAGGGCCTGAAAAAGAACAGCCTCTTTGGCGCGGGCGTAGGCCAGATGCAGGACAGTATTGAGGGCTTCTGCCACAAGATCGCCTCCGGCAAGGCCGCCCAGAAGACGAAGGACTTCATGATCATCGCCCGCTGCGAGAGCCTGATCCTGGAGCAGGGCCTCGAGGACGCCCTCACCCGCTGCCACGCCTACGTCAAGGCCGGTGCGGACGGCGTGATGATCCACTCCAAGTCGAAGACCCCGGACGAGGTGTACGCCTTCTGCGAGGCCTTCCGCAGGGACGACCCGAAGACCCCCATCATCGTGGTGCCCACCACCTACAACGGCGCCACCGAGGCCGAGCTGGCCGCCCACGGGGTCAACATCGTCATCCATGCCAACCACCTCATCCGCAGCGCCTTCCCGGCCATGCAGGCCACGGCCCGCTCCATACTGGAGAACGGCCGCAGCCGCGAGGCGGATCAGCTGTGCATGTCCATCAAGGAGATCCTGACGCTGCTGCCGAATCAGTGAGGGGGAGTGCCCTATGGCGATTGCGCTGGACTGCCGGATCGACCGCAGCGCAGCGGGGCTGGTGATTGCCCTGCCCCAAGCCCGGGCGGAACGGGCGTATATGCTGCTGGACGCGCTGATGTGCGGCACGCTCCGGGAGGCGGCCTTCCGCTCCGGCGGTGTGCTGCTTGCGTGCCGGTGCGGCGAGGCGGACATACTGGCGGAGAATGCGCTGACGCTTTCCCGGGCAACGGCGGACCATGTCAAGGCTGTGCTGCTTCAGGCTGCGCTGTGCCCGCAGGAGGCGGAATGGCTGCACGCGGATGTGGCGGCCATTGGCGGCGATGTGGTTATCCGCGTGACAGATGCATAAAGGACAGGGGAGCTGCCACGGCTGGCGGCTTCCTTTTTGTTTTGGTGGACGGGCTTGCCCGGGGGTTCCCGAGCAGGCTTCGCCTGGGCCCTTACAGGCTTCGCCTGGGCCCTTACAGGCTTCGCCTGGGCCCTTACAGGCCGTCGCTCCGCTCCGGCCTGCCCCCCCCCTCCCCCCACGGGCGGGCCCTTTCGGCCCCCGCGGGTTCAGCCGTCCTGCACGGGCAGGGGCCGGTTTGCTTGTCCCTGGGCTGTGGAGGCTTGTTCCCCTTCCGCTTGGGCGGATTGGGAGAACAACTGTTCGTAATTGGTATAGCACATGTGTTCGGGTTTTGCAAGGGGGGATTTGAAATTTTTTTGTGGGAGGGAGGCCTGGGTGTGCTCCTGCGGAGTTGGGCGGGCGTGTGGCGTGGGGCGGGCGAGCCATGCTCGCCCCTACGGGAGGCGGGGCGTGTGTACCGCATTCGTCCCACCAACCCAAAGGCCCTCCTGAGGGGGGGCTGCCGGGGAGGGCTCCTTCCGTCTTCGCTCCCGGACTTTCAGGCCAGGAACGAATCCACCTCCCTCGGGGAGGGAGGCTTGGGTGTGCTCCTGCGGAGTTGGGCGGGAGTGTGGCGCGGGGCGGGGCGTGTGTACCGCATTCGTCCCACCAACCCAAAGGTCCTCCTGAGGGGAGGCCTGCGGGGGAGGACTCCTTCCGTCTTCGCTCCCGGCCTTT
>JBGVOA010000446.1:0-4313 GCA_045126095.1 Christensenellales bacterium
CCTGCCGTCCTCCATGACGATGACGCGGTCCGCATCCTGGACGGAGGCAATGCGCTGGGCGATGATGATCTTCGTCGTGCCAGGGATGGCTTCGCGGAAGGCGCGGCGGATCTTCGCGTCCGTGGCGGTATCCACAGCGGAGGTGGAGTCGTCCAGGATCAGCACCTTGGGCTGCTTGAGCAGCGCGCGGGCGATGCACAGGCGCTGCTTCTGGCCGCCGGAGACGTTCGTGCCGCCCTGCTCGATGAAGGTGTCGTACTTGTCGGGCATCTTATCGATGAACTCATCCGCGCAGGCCTGGCGGCAGACCGCCTGGCACTCCTCCAGGGTGGCGTCGGCCTTGCCCCAGCGCAGGTTTTCCAGGATGGTGCCGGAGAACAGCACGTTCTTCTGCAGCACCACGGCCACCTGGTCGCGCAGGGCCTCGATCTCATAGGCGCGCACATCCTGGCCGCCCACGCACACCGAGCCCTCCGTCACGTCGTACAGACGGCTGATGAGGCTGACCAGCGTGGTTTTGCCGCAGCCCGTGCCGCCAATCACGCCGATGGTCTCGCCGGAATGGATGTGCAGGTCGATATTCTCGAGGATATCGTCGCCGGAACCGTCGGTGTGGTATTTGAAGTGGACGCGGTTGAAGTCGATAGAGCCGTCCCTGACCTCGGTCAGGGGCTGAGCGGGATCGGTGATGGAGGGCTGCTCGTCCAGCACCTCGATGATGCGCTTGCCGGCAGCAGCGGTCATGGTCAGGTTGACGAAGATCATCGACAGCATCATCAGGTTCATCAGGATGGACATGACGTAGGAGAACATGGCGCTCAGGTCGCCCACCAGCATGCCGGATTCGGGGGTGCACACCAGTTTCGCGCCGAACCAGGACAAAAGCAGGATAACGGTATACACCGTGCCCATCATGACCGGGCCGTTGAGGGCGATGATGTTCTCCGCCTTGACGAAGAGTTTGTACACGCCGCCGGAGGCCTCGCGGAACTTCTCCGCCTCATGCTCCTCGCGCACGAAGGCTTTCACCACGCGGATGCCCTTGACGTTCTCCTGCACGGAGGCGTTCAGCGCGTCGTACTTCTTGAACACCTGGCTGAACAGCTTGGATACCTTGCTGATGATCAGCGGCAGGGTGATGCCCAAAAATACCAGCGCCACCAGGAACACGATGGACAGCCGCCAGCTCTTGGAGATCGCCGCCACGAGGGAAAAGAGCAGCGTCAGCGGTGCGCGTACGGCAATGCGGGTGATCATCTGGAAGGTGTTCTGGATGTTGGTCACGTCCGTGGTCAAACGGGTGACAAGGCCCGCGGTGGAGAACTTGTCGATGTTGGCGAAGGAGAAACGCTGAATGTTCTCATACATGGCCCGGCGCAGATTGGCGCCAAAGCCCGTGGAGGCATGGCTGGCCAGATGGGCGCAGGCCACGCCGAAGAACAGGCTCACCAGCGCCAGCAGCATCATCAGCAGGCCGTACTTGATCAGCGCGCTCATATTCGCACCCTCAATGCCCTGGTTGATCAGCTCGGCCATCACCAGCGGGATCAGCACCTCCATCACTACCTCGCCCGCCGCGCAAAGCGGGGTGAGGAGGGCGGAGCGCTTGTACTGCTTCACGTAGGAAGCAAGCTTTTTGATCATGGTTTCCGTTCCTTTCTGCAAAGAGTGAGGATCACTTGACTGCGTCCCAGACCTTTCTGAGGCTCGCAAGGAGCGTTGCCTTTTCCTCTTCGGACAAAAGGCGGGTCAGCCGCTCCTCGGATTCGACGATCTTCTGGTGGCTCTGGGCGTGCAGGGCCAGGCCCTCCGCCGTCAGCCGGACGAGCTTGACGCGCTTGTCGGCCGGGTCGCTCCGGGCCTCCACCAGGCCCTTCTTTTCCAGCCGGGACACCAGTCCTGCCACCGTGGACTGCGCCGCGCCGAAGCGCTCCTCCAGCGCCTTGAGGGACAGCGTGTTTTCCGGCGCGTGGGCGAGCTGGATCAGCACGCGGTTTTGCTGCATGGTCAGGTTCAGCATTTGCAGGTTGCTGTTGGCTTCCTTTTCCAGCGCGTTGTCGATGCGCTTGATGAACCAGCCATAGCCTGCGATGGGCTTATCCATATCGATCCTCCTTTCTATACTCCAAAGGTATTATAGTATATCAATCGCATGGTGTCAATAGCGTGCGATTGAAAACTGCATGAACTTTCCTGGACAGGGAAGAAAAGGCGGGGCACTGACGTTATATAAGCAGGAGCGGAAAGCTCCGGAAGGAGGAATTCACATGAAAAGACTGCTTGCGATGCTCCTGGCGCTGCTGATGCTGGCCCTGCCGGCACTGGCGGAGGAGGCCGAATTGCTGGAGCGCCAGGCTGCCGCGAACGCCGCCTACGCCCGCGTGCTGCTGGGTGGAGAGCGCTACGTCCCTCTGACGGAGGATGCGCGCATGCCTGAGGACTGGAAGCCTGTGCGCTTCACCCTGCTGGACATGGATCAGGATGGGCTCTGCGAGGCAATCGTTGAGCTGACGGAGTGGGAAGCCTTCGTCGTGCTGACCTGGGAGGAGCTGACCGATGCGGTGTACGGCGGCGAATTCGTGTACCGGGGCATGCAGAGCCTCAAGGACGACGGCACCTTCACCTTCTCCAGCGGCGCGATGGATCATGGCGTGGCGGAGCTGGTGTATGCCACCGGGGGCAGCGAGGAGCTTGCCATGGGTTATCTGCCGCTGGCCGAATCCCGCTCGGAGGCTGACGGCACCGCAACCTATTGGCTGGACGGCGGCGCGGAGCAAACGGACGAAGCTGGTTACCAGGCCTTCCTGGCCCAGCAGGACGCCAAGCTGGACGCCCTCTGGTACGACTATACGGAAGAAAACATCCGGCTGCTGCTGGGACAGTAAGCGGAAACACAAGAAGGTCTGCCGCACGGAGCATATGTGCGGCAGACCTTCTGTATGCGGTTCAGTAGCCGGAGCCTCCGGCAAGCGCGTCGGTCAGCAGGTCGATCAGGCCGCTCTCCTCCGCGCAGTCCATCAGGGTCTGCACCGCCGGAGCGGGCGCAGCCACGATCAGGTCGAGGAGCCCCTCCAGCAGCGGCCACTTCACTTCGCTCAGCAGCGCATGGAGGGAGTCGCTGTTGACGGACAGCACGTTCATGCCGGTCAGGTCAGCGGGCGTCCAGGCGGGCAGGGGCTGCATGTCCGCAGGAGACAGCGCGCATTCGAGGGTCAGCATGGGCTGGGCTGTATCGGGGTTTTGTAGCCAGATACGGGCGGCGCTGCTGCTGGCCTCGCCCTCCACGCGCAAGCGCAGCGTGCGGTCGATCAGCGGCTGACGCACGTCCAGCGCAAGGGAGAGGGGCGCAGGCTCCTCTGCCAGCCGGGTGGGGAGGCAGAATTCGGCGCTGGCCTGCATGTCCATCAGCAGCATGCTGACGGAGCCCTGCGCGGTGAAGCCGTCCGTCGTTATCTCGGCTTCCGCGCTGCCCATGGTGGGCAGGAGGAGGCTGACGCGCAGCGCAGTGGCTGTCCGGTGTATCTCCAGCAGCGTGAACGTGCCGGACTGCCATGTCAGCGTATCGCCGCTGCGGGTGACGGTCAGCCAGGGCAGCAGAAGCTCCGGCATTTCGGCGTAGACCATGCAGCAGGCCACAACGGTGGGGTACATGCCGGTGGACTCCAGGTAGCGGTTCAGCCGGGCATCCTCATCGCAGAGGCGGCGCAGCTCGCTGGCCAGCGCATCCATCTCCGTGCGGGTCAGGTGGATGCTGCCATCCTCTTCGGGGAAGAGCGGCGAAAACAGCTTTGCAACAGCCGCAAGGCCGTCCGCGTGCACATAGGGCACCAGCAGCGCGGCCTGATCCAGCGGCAGCTCCAGATAGCTGCGGGCCTTCTGCCCGAAGGGGAGCAGCGCGGCGCAGTTGATCATCAGCTCCTCGTCCCCCAAAAGGGAGGAGCGCAGGCCCCAGTGGCTCTCGATGCCCCAAAGCTGCAGCGTGGTGCGGCTGGCGTCGCTGTCTTCGCCCAGATGCAGCTGCGCATCCAGCTGGAAGGAGTCGCCGGTGGAGGCATAAGTCCCCTCCAGCTGCGCCGCCTCCAGCAGCTGGGCGAGGGCTGTCATCAGCGGACGGCTCTCCCCGGGGCACGCCTCGGGGTTGATGGAGGCCCGCAGGGTAAAGCAGGCGCCCTCGGCCAGGGTGGGGGCAGCCAGCATAAGGGCGAGCAGCAGTGGGGCAAGGCGGCGCAGGAAAGTCCTCATCCTTTACCCCCACAGCGCCGCCAGGGCGGGAACAATCTGCTTTTTGCGGCTCACCACGCCCGGGAGGAAGA
>JBGVOA010000447.1:0-3334 GCA_045126095.1 Christensenellales bacterium
GGTGCCTGCGGCACAAAAAAAGCACCCCGCAGCGCGTGCGGGATGCAGGATGACTAAACAGAAGGTTTACTCCAGGTAGGCGGATTTGACCCAGCCGTGCCAGCCATCGATCTCGATTTCCGACCAGCTGCCGGACTGGGAGAGCACCACCACGTCGTTGCCCACGCGCCACTGCCTGATTTTGCGCTTGGCGCTCTTGGCGGTGTAGACGGAGATGGTGGCAGAGGTGTCGGTGCGGCCCTTGTAGGAGAGGATGGCGGCGGAGAATTCATCCTCGGGCACGGCGCCGCAGAGCTTCAGCGCGCTGGTGAGCACGCAGCCCTCCTTGCCCTCGTAGAGCACGCGGGTGAAGGTGGAGCCGACCTTGAGGACGATTACGATGCGGCCGTCCTCGCACTGGCCCAGGCTCTTGGCCTTGCTGGAGGCGGAGGCGCGCAGGGTGGCCTGACCGGTCTTGGGGGCATAGATGACGGCCAGGCGCTCATCGTCGTCCGCCTCGGTCTCCCAGTAGAGATCCTCGGTGAGAACGGTGCGCATCTCGTCGCCGTCCCAGACGACGCACTGTGCGGTGCCCAGCTCCTGCAGGGTGACGGGAATGCTCTCGTCCCCGGCCAGGCGGAGCGTCATGTCCAGGGACTCCCAGGTGTCGCTGACGTTCGTGCGACGTCCGCCGGAGCTGCTTCCGGTGGAGCTGGAAGCGCCGCCGACCCAGCGCACGGCGGAGTCCTCTACCCATGCGGAGCGCTTGCCGCCATTCCAGTAGTTGATCTCGCGATAGCCGGAGGAAGAGGAGCGGATGCTGACCTTTTCACCGGCGGAAATGGTGCCGAAAGGCGTGAAATTGTAAAGATCGGTGCCGGTAGACACATCGTCCTTGAAGGAAGCGGAGTACAGCGTGGCGTCGTGGGAGATCTCCCAGTTGCAGCTGGCGTTCCACTCCTCCTCGGTGCTGGCCGCCAGGGCGGGAACCACCATCAGCATGGCGGCGATGAGCATCACCAGGGCGTACATGCGTTTCTTCATATCATTCACTCCTTTGAACGGTCGAATTCTATCTAAAATATAGCATATCGAGGGGGTGTTGTCAATCGGAATTGTGTAACGAATTGTAAATGTGGTCTGCAATGCGAAGAATTGATGACATATAAGGGTTATATGTGGCGGTTAAGAACAATGAAAATGCTAATAGACTGTAAAATGTATAGTACAAATTATTGACAGAATAAGCGGCTTATGGTATGATAAAGATACATGGAGGTGATTCCGTTGAACAGGTTGGAATTGAACAAAAAGAGCTATCGTGAAACAAGAGGAGGATTCAAGTATGAAGAAATACATTATGCTGTTGATCGTTGCGATTTTGTGTCTGTCTGTATCTTTGGTGTACGCTGACGATGAAAACATTGAAGATCCCTGCCAGAATCACGTTCTTGAATTTGCAATCGATGTACCTAAGTATACTGCGGTTGAATGGATGGATAACGAGTATCATGCGGAATATGCATACTATGTGGGTGTGTGCAATCACTGTGGTGCAACTGAAGATTTGCGGACAAGGATCGGTAATCCGGTCGAACATTCAAAGCGATATATCAGAAACGAGCATATGGCGGGCTCAACACGCCATCTCTTCACTTATGTGTGTGATGTATGTGGCGGAAATCCCACGATGATTGTGTTTTGTCCGGGTCCTGAGAATGGCGGATGCGTGAATATTGTGTTGCGGATTGTTGATACGCCAGTGATGGAGTAAAGTGAAGAGAGGGGAGAAAGATTCTGTGCGAAAAGTGCTTTCGTTATTCGTTGCGTTTCTGTTGCTACCCCATATGGTGCTGGCAGAGGCAGCGGAAGAAGTGAGTCTGGGCGCTGCATATGCAGGTGCGTGCCCGCATGAGCTTTTCAACTTTGGGACGGTTCTGGATCAGTTTGATGATGCATGGGGCTCGCTGGAGGACGGCGTGGAATATACTTCCGGCGTTTGCTGCTACTGTAACAGAGTATACCATGTTATTCTCTCGGGAGAAACTGGCGATCCCCAGCGGCGCGAACCGGCAGACTGCGAGCATCAGTTCCGTCGAATCCCGTATGTACTGGAGGAGGGCTGGTATCCCTCATTCACCGGCGCGGTAAGTGATGCTACGGGAAATTATGAACTGATGTCCATGTTCCATGAGCAACGGTCGTATTACCTTTGCGTCTGCATTCATTGTGATACTGCAATCCGCATGTATGATGGCGGGATGATTCATGGAAACATTGGAGAGGATCACGTGTTTCCTCCTGTTGAGGAGAGCTCCGTGCATACGCATTTGCACCATGAGAATAAGCACCTGTACATGCTGACATGCGAGGTGTGTGGTTACAACACAGCGCTAATCCTGCCTTGTGTGATGTACGATAATGGCATGTGCGATGTGATGTTGCGTAGGGCGCTGGAGACGCAAGGCTGTGATTCGAAGAATGGAGTGTTGCATGATTGGCGTGAGTGCCCGCGCTGCCGCTGATGTAGTAGGCGTATAGAGACGTGACTGGTTCGATGATCCGGGATGGGGGTTGCACATTGCAACCCCTATCTATCTGGTTCAGAATAAATACTTGCCAAATGCGTTGATTTGTGATAATATATGAAAAACCGATGAGGAGCAGGGGAATCGCGAGGTCACCCACAGCGAGCCGGAGACAGTGCAAGTCCGGCGGCGGACGGCGAGGACATTGGGGCTCCGAGGGCGCGGGGGAAGGGCGTGTACGCCTGCGTATCCTGCGACGGCTTCCACCGTTAACAGGTGTGAGAGGGACGTTTCGTGTAAGGCGCGAAGTGTCCAATTGGGGTGGCACCGCAGTCATCTGTCCCCATGTGGAGGGACTGATGAGCTGCATTTTTTATTTCATCAACATACCGGCGATGGCTTCCCCGGCCCGTCCGCCGAAAAAAGGAGGCTATTCCCATGTCCGAAGTTCAGAACACCCCCGTCAAGCCCGAGAAGAAGCCGATTATCTTCTCCGGCATCCAGCCCTCCGGCACGCTGACCCTGGGCAACTACATCGGCGCGCTGAAGAACTTCTCCAAGCTCCAGGACGACTATGACTGCATCTACTCCATCGTGGACATGCACGCCATCACCGTCCGCCAGAATCCCGCTGAGCTGCGCCGCCGCTGCCTGGAGCTGGCTGCGCTCTACATCGCCAGCGGCATCGATCCCAAGAAGGCGCTGATCTACTGCCAGAGCCATGTCTCCGGCCATGCCGAGCTGGCATGGATCCTCAACTGCTTCACCTACATGGGCGAAATGAACCGCATGACCCAGTTCAAGGACAAGTCTGCCAAGCATGCCGA